>NZ_JBLWMW010000008.1:0-107252 GCF_048515945.1 Pseudoalteromonas 'SMAR' | reverse complement strand
ACCACCAATTCTGTAGGCGCGGATTTATTCCGCGACCCAAAAGGCAAAGCCGTGTGGTCGTAAAATAAGCGCGATGTAAAATCGCGCCTACAAAAGGGGGTATGTTTTGAAGCTCCCAGTTGAATAACACTACCAATTCTGTAGGCGCGGATTGATTCCGCGACCCAAAAGGCAAAGCCGTGTGGTCGTAAAATAAGCGCGATGTAAAATCGCGCCTACAAAAGGGGGTATGTTCTTAAGCACCAAGCCTAATAACACCACAAGTTCCGTAGCAGCGGATTGATTCCGCGACCCAAAAGGCAAAGCCGTGTTGTCGTAAATAAGCGCGATATAAAATCGCGCCTACAAAAGGGGTATGTTTTGAAGCTCCCAGTTGAATAACACTACCAATTCTGTAGGCGCGGATTGATTCCGCGACCCAAAGGCAAAGCCGTGTTGTCGTAAAACATGCGCGATATAAAATCGCGCTTATAAGGTGGGCTGTTACTCTTGCTCAGTGATAATCCACTTGGCTGCTAGGGTGTTTGGTTTGCCATGGCGGTTTACTTCCGGGCGCTGCTTATCTTGATTGAACCACACGTATTGCTGCCAGTATTCATTTTTAATATTCCAAATACCACCGTTATTAATCAGGGTGTAGCTGGCACGCTTGGGTGAGTCGAGCAGTTGCAAATAACCAGAAAAGCTAGTGCTTACTCCTAAAAATAGCTCGGGATTTTGTTGCGCTCGAAAATACTGCTGCCCTTGAGCATTGCTTACCTGTATTAACGGCAATGGCACATTGGCTATTTTAAGGTGGGTGTCCTTGTTAATTGTCTCGGCGCTTAGGGATTGGTTATTCACTGGCGATTGAATGGTTACGTGCTTGCCGCTATCGGCTTGGCGTTGTGGATATTGCCAATCGCTTGGTGGAGTTTGCCAAGTGGCTGATTTCCAGCGCCAGTTGTACGGAATATCTAAGTGAGGGTCGTTTAAGTCTTCATACCCAGGCTCGGCTTCAATGTTATATAAACACTGCCTACGCTCTGCCTCCAGTTGTGCTACCCGTTCGCTTTGGCTGGTGGTGCCCACATTCAGCTCAGCCATACACTGGCTAAGTGTTTTTCCTTTGCCGCTGTCATTGGGGGCCAACACATAGGTATGGTCACGTTTGTTTTCATCTTTGTACCATTGCAACATGGCTTGCTCATCAAACGATAACCAGTTGTCGACCAGTTGCTGTGCTTCTTGCTCTGCAGCTTGGCGTCGCTGTGATGGTGGTAGTGCCATGGTGCGAATAAAGGCCGCCCAAAGATCTTTGCTGGCCTCTAGCGCCACCAATGCCACAGGTTTCATACTGCTCACCTGATACGACGACCAACCGGATTCAAGTCGAGTGTCTGGCTGCCAAATCACATCACCGCTGGAAAAGTTTAACACGTCTTGGGTATCGTGGGTGTGTTGCTCTGCGCCCTCTGAGCAAAGGTAGGCTTTAACTTGCCAAATAGACTCATAATTGTCCTCAGGTAACCGCACGGTATGCTCTGGACTGAATGAGTCTTGGAATAAATGCACGGCCCGACCAAATAAAAAGTAGTTGTGATCCACTTCCGTAAGCGTTGAATACCCCCCGCCGTCCCATACTTTCATGCGTTTTTCTGATGCGGTGGCTGCCGTGACAAAGTGATCGATAAAGCGCTGTTGTGAGCGGTAAGCAGCATCGACACCGCCTTGGCCGCCAATGTCGTCATAACGGCGCATAAAGTGGTCTAGTTGAATGTCGGCTGGCTCCTGCGACACTGCGCTAAAGCAGTCTGGGCCGCTTGGATCGGTGCTGGCTTTAGCCACATTAAAACCCGCTATATCAACCCAGCGCTCGCCAATAATGGCTGAGTGGATGCTGTCATATCTGGGCTCATAGAGCGAGTTGTCGATTTCTTGCGCTTGAATTTTAGCCACTTCTTCGAGCGCGGTGTTGAGGCGAGTATCTTTGGCTAAGCCGTGTTGCCAAGACAGCCTAGGATCGTTGGGATCGGCATTTATGATGTGCTCGGCATCAAGCACTTCCAGTGCGGCGGTGCGAGTAAGCCATTCATGGCCCATGGGAGTGACACCTTGACCACCCCATTGGGTAAAGGCTTGAACAGAAACGCTACCGCTGAGCGAAATGGCGAGGCATAGATGCTTTAATTTCATGTTTACTCCTAGAAAATTAAAGGTACTGACTAGTGCTAATGCACTAAAAAAGGAACGCAAGATTATAGTTTGTGAAATAAATGTTTCAACAAAGTAATTAAAAATAAAGCTGTTGAAATATATGGGAAAATATGAGTGTTACAGTGATTGAGTGTAATCGTTGTGTGTTAGAAGTGATTTGCTGTGGTTTTAAATAGTCAATAATAACAGGTGGTTACAAGTTTTTTATTTGGGTGTCTTTATTAATTTCGCTTGCTTGTAATTGGCCGTAATTGCAGTAAATAAACTTTTATTCTACTTTTTATTTACATTTCTCGCGGCTTTGAGGTAATTGTGCTGTCAATGCTTGGCTGTTGCTCACTGTGCACTGGTAATTCAGCTGTTACCAACTAGAAGGCGCGTTTAAATGTAAGGCTGCAACTCGGCTTAAGTCTGGACTGGCTCTGCATAGCTCAAGCACCAAGGTTGCATTGTTATTAAAAGCAAAAGGATACACTCATGAACTACACACTTCACCCCAGCGTTGGTGTTGCGCGCTTAGGCAATAGTGACGGTCAATTTTATTTAAGCCCCGATAAGATTGGCGGCTTGCCATTTGAAGCGGATGCACGCGGCAATAAAATCGATCACCCGGTTTATCAGTTTAAAGATGATCAAGGCCGGATCCGTAAGCAAGGCCAGCCGTTTAAAATTTTCGATGAGAACAACCAAGAAATCACCTTGGCCAGTGATAACGTTAAAAGCATTACTTGGACAGCGCACGTGGCCAACAAAAAAGCGGCGTGGTATGCATTTAATGAGTTGCAAGGAAACTTGCTCTACGGTGAAGACAATAGCTATCACAATCGTCAAACCCCCAAGCGCAATGCTTGGTCTGAACAACGTCAAAATCTCATCATCGACCCAGGCCCGCGGACCATCTCTGGCGCCAATGCCAAGGCAATATTCGATAAAGCCAGTGCGCCGGCAAACTATCCGGTGAGCTTTCCCACGAAAGACGATCCCCGCCCTGGCCAAAATTGCCCATTTCAAGGTGAGTTAGTGACATCCCTTGGTGAAATGCTTACCGACGATGAAGGCCGTTTGGTGATTATTGGTGGCAAAGGGGCTGCGGGAGGCAATGAACCGCTGGAGTCGTACGGCGGTGCTGATACTTGGCACGACGACATTGCCGATGGCACTGTGTATTGCACTGTTGAATTCAACGACGGCAGCAAAGTGAGCTTGTCATCTTGGATTGTGGTGGGCTCGCCAGATTTTGCCCCAGAAATTGTCAATATTTCTAACCTCAGTGATACCATGTTTGATGTTGCCGTGCGAGAGCAAAACCTTTGCCCTGAGCTTTATAGCAATGGTGAGTTTCAAAGCAGTTTTGTAGCCAATTATGACCGTGATATTGCGCCGATTATTGCACGGATCAGAGGCTATCAATGGGTGGCTAACGTGCAGTCGATGTCGGCGTTTTTTGCTAATATTTTTGACTTTAAAGACAATTCTGAAGCCAACAAGGCGAATCGCGAGGCTTACTTTAGCTACTTTAGGCAGCCTGAAGACCCTGCCACCGTGCAGCAAACGCCACCTGAACAGCAAACCAATCAGCAACTGTTTGAACACGGCACTGAGGGCCACTTACCGTTAATGCCACTGAATTCAGGCAGTAATTCAGTGAGCAACGCGGAAGATAATATTGTCGATAAATTTTTAACCCTAACCCAAACCCAGTACTTTTTATTAAGTCAGTGGGCGGCAGGGCACTTTAGCGCCGAAGCTGCACCGCTAAACCCAAGCGGCAAAGATGCTTTTGGTATTCATTATGCCGATCAAGCCAGTGTCGGTAATTGTGTTGGCTTACCAATGTGCCCAGGTATTGAGGTGACGTGGAGTATGCAAAACCCGGTGGTTTATGCCGCGCCTTATGTGATTAAAGACCAAAGTAATGGCCAAGGTTTTGCCAGCGGGTTAGACCCCGACCGCGATGAATGTGAAGGCGGTGGCTGCCAGCCTGGGGATCTTACCAAGCGGATGGCCTGCCCGTGGCAAGCGGACTTTTTTAATTGCACCATTCAAAACGTTAACTTTACCGATCCCACCGTTAATAAAATCAACCAAGGAAGCAGCACCGATCCACACATGGTGCCCGCTCCACCGAGCTACTATAGCTACTGGTGGCCGCCACAAAGCCCATGGGATGTGTTAACCAACCAAATTGACGATCAGGCGGCGACCCATCTGCCTGCCGGGCAACAGGTGAATTATGCGCGAGGGATCAATAGCTTTGTGCAAATGGTTGAGCATTGGTCGGCATTGGCGTTTATTCGTAACCAAAATGTCGATGCTCCTGCCTTTCCATTTTTTACGGAAACTGAGCGCAATCATCAACTGTTTGCTTATAAAGATGTTCCAGTGTCGGACATTACTGGCAATCAGGCGGACGATGGCACCGATATTCCGGTGTTTTATATTCCAGACGATGTTAAAAGCCATTTATCGTCGGGCTGCGATAAAGCAAAAATGTTGCTCCAAGGGCTAGAGCAAAAAATGGCGGCGCCAATTAAGGCCAAACCTGCAGCGAAAAAAGTGCCACGCAGTGGTACTCGAACTAGAAGGTAGCGTTATGACTGCGGCTCATCAATGTGATGTGCTGGTTATCGGTGCCGGCCCCGGTGGGGCCAGCGCCGCACTTACCTTGCTTAATCACAGCAATTTATCGGTCACGGTGCTGGAACAGTCTGATCTGCAAAAAATGCGCGTAGGGGAAAGCGTATCGAGCAGCCTGTTTGCAACACTGGACTACCTGCAGTTACCACGACAACGCTTTACCCCAGAGTGCTTTAGCGCAACACAAGGCAGCAGCGCCTATTGGGGCAGCGACACCGCGGCCAATCGCCATGCTATTTTTGCTCCCGACCGAGCCACCTTTCAAGTGGACCGCGAGGTGTTTGATTTAACTCTACTTGAGGCGGTGGATAATCGCGGTGGCAGCATACTGCCGCGCTGCAAGTGTAAACAGGTAAAGCAGCGCAGTGATAAACAGTGGCAAGTGACGGCATATCATCCAGAGTTCGGTGAACGAACCCTGCTGGCACATTTTATTATCGATGCCTCGGGTCGCAGCGGCACCATTGCGAACATGGTCGGCGCTCGGGTAACGCAATTCGATCAGCTGATGGGGGTTGGTGCGTTTTTTCATTCGCCGCAGCATACGGCGTTAGAGCAACTGCAGCTGTTAGAAAGCGATGAAAACGGCTGGTGGTATAGCGCCGCGCTTAATCACACCACGCTGGTTGCAACCTACTTCAGTGATGCCGAGCAGTTGTCTGAGATGCGTTTAAACCGAGTGTCGCAATGGCAGCAACAGTTAAGTCATACTCAGGTTATGGCAACGCGCTTAGCCGGGCTTAGCATGATCAGTAACAAGCTTTGGTTGCGTCCTGCGCACAGTCAGTCGACGCAATTTGCCGGGGTGGCAAACTATCTGCCGGTTGGCGATGCCGCCTGTGCGTTTGATCCAATTTCTTCGATGGGGCTTGGTTTTGCTATGACCTCGGGCTGCCAAGCGGCGAGGCTCATTGCTAATGAGGCGGATAGCGGATTAAGTGCTGCAACTCAGCTGAGCTATCAACAGGATATTGCGCAACAATTTCAGCAATACAGTGCGTTAAAGCAGCTGTTTTATGGTAAAGAAAAGCGTTGGCCGCATTCTGCTTTTTGGCAGCGCCGGCAACAAGCCGCGCCAGCTGTGGCCTAAATAAAGCAGCCGCGATAACGGACTATCGCGGCTTATTAGAGTTTATAAGTACTTATTTAAGAACTCTAAATAGGCTTGTGAGGCTTCAATACGGTTCTCTTTTTTGCTAAAACCATGGCCTTCATCCTCAAATAGCACATATTCTACAGGCACACCGTTTGCACGAACGGCTTCTACTAACTCATCGCTTTCTACCTGCAGTACGCGCGGATCATTGGCCCCTTGTACCACCATTAATGGCTTTTTAATGTTGCTGGCATGGAACAGCGGCGAAATACGGGTCAAACGCTCTTTGTCGGTAGCCGGATCGCCTAATTCGTCATACAGTGATTGACGGTAGGCTTCCCACCAAGGCGGAATAGACTCCAAGGTTCTGACCCAGTTAGTGACACCGAAGACATTGATCCCAAGCTCAAACTCGTCTGGTTGAAATGCTAAAGCTGCGGCTGTCATGTAGCCGCCATAGCTGCCACCCATAATACCAATGCGTTCAGGGTCTACCCAGTCTAGAGTTTGTAAGTGCTTTTTGCCCCACACTATGTCTTGTAAATCGTCTTCACCATGGCGCTTATCATCAAGGTGGAAGAAGGTTTTACCATAGCCGGAGCTACCGCGGTTGTTTACAGCAAAAATGGCATAGCCATGGTTTACTAAATGCTGCACTCGTGGGCTGTAACCGGTCATGCTTTGGCCACCTGGTCCACCGTGAACGTAGACAATGGCAGGAACGGGGTTGTTGCTGCTGGCTTGTTTTGGCTTATAAAGTACACCCGGTATTTCGAGGCCGTCGAAGCTATTAAAGCGCACTATGCTGCTTTCAACCAAGTGTTCTGGGTTGATTTCATCGTTTAATGTATTGGTGAGTTGTTTTACCTTCTTGCTGCCGACTTGCCAAACATAGAGGTTATTCGGTGAGGTATCAGAGTTTAGATAAAACGCCATTTGGCTCTCATCTTGAGAAAAGTTGACCCCTTTGATACTGCCTTCCGGCAGCGCTGGCAGTTCGAGCTTTTGTTGGGTTTTTAAGTCGGTAACGGTGACTTTAATGCTGGCATCTTCATTGACACCAACGACACGGTAACGGTCTGATTCTGAAAAATATAAAAAGCGCACATCCCAGGATTTTTTAATGTAAGGGGTATGCTCACCCGTGTTTATGTTGTAGCGCCAATTTTGGTAAAACTCGCCATGGGCATCGGTGCCGTAATAGAGGTATTTATCGTCTTGTGAAAACGCAGACGCGGAAAAGTTAGCCGCATGTTCAACGTTTGATATTTCTATCAAGGGTTGCTCAGGGGCGGTTAAATCAAGTAAAAACAAGTCGCTGTCTTTGTTGCCTTGAGCGCGGATCAGCGCAACGTAGCGATCGGTGCTACTTACCTGTTGTACGTTTAAGTTGTTGTCGTTTTTGTAGATAAGCGTTGACTCATAGCTTTGTGCGTCAACTTTATATAGATCCATAAAACGTTCGTCGCGCTGATTGCTGAGAATGTAAAAGCTCTTTTCATCTTGGCTAAATCCGGCAAAGCTGGCGCGGGTGTTGTCTCCAGGCGTTAAATCTTTTACTTCGCCATTTTCGAGCCGAACATACAAATGAAAGCGCTCATTACCGCCACTGTCACGGGTGAAAAGTATGCGCTCGTCGTTTGGAAAGTAACGCACAGGGTAAGTAGAGTCTGTGGCGTTGGTAAGCTGTGTTTTGTTGCCGCTAGCCACATCGATGGCATAGAGGTTAAAAATGCCAGACTCGTCAGAAGTGACTAATATTTTGCTGCCATCGGGGCTAAATGCTGAACCAGAAATACTGGTGGTGTCATAAAAGTCTTGAGCTGAGTAAGTTTCAAAATCAGCGACTTGTTGTTGCGTGCTGGTTGATGTTTGCCCCTGATATTGGCTGCATGCGCTTAAAGTGGCAATTAGCCCACATGCAATTAGGGTGTGTTTTAACATAAATCCTTTCCCTTTGTTATTATTGTAAACCCAGATATTTCAAACATGAGCGGCGTATTTCACATCAGCCTGACCCAAGCTTTAACACCATAGGTACCTGTTTGTCGTCATTGATAATTATAAAAACCACTTATGAGCTCAGCTCGAGTGGTGATGACATTTCTAGGTTAGGGATAAATGAGCAGTAATCAAGCACTTTCTAACTGATTGATAAAAAAGGCCTACTGTAAATAACAAACAGTAGGCCTAGGGTATTGCTTAGTGCTGGTTAAGCCAGATCAAAACGGTCGGCGTGCATGACTTTGCTCCAAGCTGCAACAAAATCATGAACAAACTTCTGTTGGTTATCGTCTTGGGCATACACTTCGGCGTAAGCTCGCAAAATCGAGTTGGAACCAAACACCAGGTCAACTCGAGTGGCTGTCCACTTTTTATTGCCACTGGCGCGTTCGATAATGTCGTAGCGGTTGTCGCCATTGGGTGCCCAGCTGTATGCCATGTCGGTGAGGTTGACGAAAAAGTCGTTGCTTAAGGTGCCGACTTTATCGGTAAACACACCATGCTCAGCGCCACCATGATTGGTGCCTAATACTCGCATACCACCGATTAGCACGGTCATTTCTTTTGCTGTGAGCCCCATAAGCTGTGCTCTGTCGAGCAACATTTCCTCTGGTTTTACCGCATAGTCTTGCTTGAGGTAGTTGCGAAAACCGTCGTGTACGGGCTCAAGTACTTCAAACGATTCAATGTCGGTTTGTTCTGGTTTGGCGTCTCCTCGGCCGGGAGTGAATGGCACTTTAACGGTGACTCCTGCTGCCGCTGCCGCATGCTCCACAGCCGCGCAGCCACCCAGGACAATGAGGTCGGCCATGCTAATGGTGACCCCGCAGTTTTGTTGCACGGTTTCGAGGGTGTTTAGTACTTTATTTAAGCGCTCTGGCTCGTTAGCATGCCAGTCTTTTTGCGGTGCTAAACGGATCCTCGCGCCATTGGCTCCACCTCTAAAGTCAGACTGCCTAAAGGTGCGGGCACTGTCCCAGGCGGTGCATATGAGCTCAGATGCGGTGAGGTTGGTGGCCATTACTTGGGTTTTCAGTGCCTCTATTTCGCTGTCGTTTAAGGTGTAATTGGTGCTGGGGATGGGATCTTGCCAAAGTAAGTCTTCATTGGGCACTTCTGGGCCTAAATAACGGCTTTTCGGACCTAAATCGCGGTGGGTTAATTTAAACCAGGCGCGGGCAAACGCGTCTTCAAACGCTGCTGGGTCAGCATAGAATTTTTCTGAAATTTTGCGATATTCTGGGTCCATTTTTAGCGCCATATCAGCGTCGGTCATCATGGGCATACAACGCTTAGTGGGATCTTCAACGTCAACGGGCTTGTCTTCTTCTTTAATGTTCACCGGCTGCCATTGCCAAGCCCCAGCCGGACTTTTGGTTTGCTCCCATTCGTAGGTGAATAACAGATAAAAATAGCCATTGTCCCACTGAGTTGGGTTGGTAGTCCAAGCGCCTTCAATACCACTGGTAACGGCATCACGGCCAATGCCCCGCGTTTTGTGGTTCATCCAGCCAAACCCTTGTTCATGCAGCTCGGCGCCCTCTGGAGCTGGACCAAGGTTCTCTTCTTTGCCGTTACCATGGGCTTTACCTACCGTGTGGCCTCCGGCGGTGAGCGCTACGGTTTCTTCATCATTCATGGCCATGCGAGCAAAGGTTTCTCGCATGTCGGCTGCGGTCTTAAGCGGATCTGGGTTGCCATCAACGCCTTCTGGGTTAACGTAAATAAGGCCCATCATCACCGCTGCAAGTGGGTTTTCAAGCTCACGCTCGCCACTGTAACGGCTGTTTTCATTGTCAGAAGGGGCCAGCCATTGTTTTTCACTGCCCCAGTAGGTGTCTTTTTCTGGATGCCAAATGTCTTCGCGGCCGCCGGCAAAGCCAAAGGTTTTAAAGCCCATGGATTCGTAAGCGACATTGCCTGCCAGCACCATAAGATCGGCCCATGAAATGCGGTTGCCATATTTCTTTTTGATTGGCCAAAGTAAGCGCCTTGCCTTATCGAGGTTACCGTTGTCGGGCCAACTGTTGAGTGGCGCAAAGCGTTGATTGCCGGTATTAGCACCACCACGGCCATCGGCTACTCGATAGCTTCCTGCGGCGTGCCAAGCCATTCTGATCATCAGTCCACCATAATGGCCCCAGTCGGCTGGCCACCAGGGTTGTGAGTCGGTCATTAAGGCGTGGAGATCTTGCTTTAAGGCTTGATAATCAAGCTTTTTAAACTCTTCTCGGTAATTGAAGTCGGCGTCCATCGGATCGGTTTTGTTATCGTGCTGGTGCAAAATGTCGAGATTGAGCGTGTGTGGCCACCATTGGTGATCACTGTGCTCTGAAGAGGTATTTGCCCCATGTGCAAATGGACATACTGACGGAGATTGCTGCTTGCTAGCCATGATCTTTCCTTTTTCTGATGACAGTAATAAAAACTCACCTTCGCGGTGAAATGCGTATAACAATGACCTCTGTGCGACCATTGCAAATTTCAACCAGGGGAGCAGATGAGTTGCTTTATGCAAGTTGAAAACCTACTGATAACTAAAAATAGCTGGTAAAGGCAGGTTCTGCCACTTTTAATAAGCGCAGAGCAAAGGCCCAAGTAATCCTTATTTGGGCCTAAGTGGCGGTCATATTAGTGTGTTTGGCTGGTTAATTGACACTCTGAGGAAATAGTAGCGCGACTGGCGTGCTCTGCGTGGTTGAGCTGTTTGATGGCTTGGCTACAAATAAACGCAAACAGGGCAAGCAGGGCGATAACAATGCCGTGGTCAAGACGAGTTTGCCAAGGCAGTTGATTGAACTGGCAGACAAGGGCTACCAAGATAACCACGATACTGCTAATAAAGCTCAATGCGGTGAGCCCGAGCAGGGTTTTAGTATAGGAGAGTAATCTGGTTATTAGCTGAGTGCTTACTAATGCAAAAGCAAAACTGGCAAAGACACAATACTTTATTAGCGTTAGCTTTTCGCTGTAGCTACTTTCTATTAAGGCCGTGGCCAAAAAACCGTTGGCGATAGCTAATAACACACCCGTAAAGGCTCCGGCACTGAGGTGTTTTACAAAGCGCACTTTGGCGGCATTGTAATGGCGCTGTTTGCTGCGTTTAGCAATCCACATTAAGTTGCCGGTGACAATCACGTAAGCGGTTGCCAATGCCAGCAGCAAAAAGGCAATGCGCATGCCGTAACCTGCAAAATCGCCAAAATGCAGGCTAGCAATGGTTGCAAGCCCGGCTCGCACAGCGTTGTCGTAGTTATCTTGGGTGAGATAAATTTGCGCTTGATTGAACAGACTGTATTGTACTTCGTTGAGGTTTGAGAAGGTGTCGTTACTTTTTGCTGTGAAACTGACCACGGCGTTTTTGTCGCCAAAGTGGGTTATTTCTACCAAGTTTATATCTGCGTTTTCAAAGGTATTTACAGCGCGGATGCGCAACGCATCTACTCCGGTCATCGCCATTGGTTGTTGCGCAGCGGTGATTTTGGGCTCATTGAAGCCTGCGGCTTGCAGTAACGCGGTTTGATCGCCGCCATAGAGCAACACTGCGTAGGAAATTTGATAAATAATCACTAGATTAAACACCAACCCAGTAAACGCATACATTAGGTGCATGGGGAGCCCCATGGTGCCAATCAGATTATGAGCATCGAGCTTGCTGTCTTTGCGGCTGTGGGCTCGGTATTGAAAAAAGTTTTTTGCTAACTTACGCCAATGGATGCAAATGCCGCTTAAAATGGCGACAAAAAAGAACAAGGTGACGACACCAACAACGTAGAGCCCGAATTTACCAAAACCAAGATCATAGTGCAGCTCATACAAAAAAGTCGCAAATTCAAAGTGGTTGGCATCGGCTAAAATCTTGCCGCTGGTGGGAGAAAGTAATAAGTGTTGATCTTGGTGATCTTCTCCACTTATGGGGTCGGGAGCCTCTAAATGCGTGGCAAAATAGACTTCGATAAAGGGGTTGTGTGCGCTAGGCTCGAGCATAAAAAAACCATGGTCGGTGTCGACATCATATTGATGGGTTATGGTTTCAATTGCTTTGTCGTACGAAATTGCGCCGCTAAACTCACCCACTTGTTTGGCAAGCTCTGCACGCTCCCAACTACTGATGTTGTCTCTGAATAAACTGAATGAGCCGGCAATAAAAACAACAAATAAAACGGTTGAAATGATGACGCCAATCCACGCATGGGCTTCTGTTAACGACTTTATGGTTTGGTTTTTCATGGTCTCTCCCTAGGCCATTAATACTAACGTGATATTTAACGCAACAGACGGCAGTAGCACCGCTAGCATAGGTTTGTAGGCGGTTTTAACGCTGTTGTGGCTATAACTCCAAAGCAACACGGCGGCCCAAATGGGAAATGCCAGAATAAGTCCAAGCATGAGCAAGCTCGCTTCAGAGAAAGGCAGAAAGAGATTTAAGTTTAATACGATAGAAATGGACAATAATAAGCCGACAAAAAAGCCTAGCAATGTTTTAGACCACATGCTGCAGCCCTCCTATCAGCAAAGCTGATGTAATTAGTAGCGATGATGCCACGGTATAGCGTTTTTTGGAGTAGCCACAAATAAGGGTGACAGCCACCCCAAAAGCCATGGTCATGACTAAGATGGCTAAAACAGCAGACACCCAATCAAACTGAAAAGATAAAAGCACCAATGCCAACACAAGAAGTGCAATGCTTAGTGGATAGGAAACGGTTTTAGAAAGGGGTTGCTGTAATAAAATTTGCCTTGGGTTACTAACATACAAAAAGCTGACAGCAGCCCAAACAGGAATAAGTACAAAGAAGCTCATGAAGGTGATAATCATTATTATTTACAAAAATTGTAATCATTTTAGGGATATTATTCAAGAGCTTCTACATCGCTAGTCATACAGTAGCGGTATTTTGCTGTGAAATGTGGTGATTTTATGCCTTTTAGTGACTGAATGGCTGCGACCACTGTATAACCGCTGAAGTGATGACCATGCAAGCTCTGGTGGTTTGTTGCTTTGGTGTTTCGAAGTGTTGTTCGGTTTTTAGAGTGGGTGTCTGCTTAATGCTTTAGGTGGATGTCTATTAAATGCTTTAGGTGGATGTCTGTTTAATGCTTTAGGTGGGTGTCTGCTTAATTCTTTAGGTGGGTGTCAATTAAATGCTTTAGGTGGGTGTTTGCTTAAATTTTAGGTGGATGTCTGCTTAAATTCTGAGAGGGAGCGACTGCCGAAGCCGGTAACTTCAGCAGTCGTAGGTTGGTTATTTAAGGCTAAAAGTTCCTTGCATTACAGCAAAGTGCCCTGGGAAGGAGCAAAAGAAGCTGTATGACTGTGAATCGCTCATTCCTTTGGTGCTGAAAGTCACACTGGTTTGCTCGCCACCACCAATGACTTCTGAAAACGCGATGACGCGAGTGTCATTTGGTTTTACATAGCTATTTTGCGCACCGGCTGACATGCCATCTGTGGCAACGGCTTTCACATCTTCGCTTTTTGTGAGTACCCAGTTATGTCCCATGGTTGTCGCAGCGAGTTTGCCAGTGTGCTTAAGAGTGACTGTCACCTCTTCACAACTTTTAGAGGCAGATAAAGTCTTAGTTGAAAATTGCATCATATCGTTTGCTTCAATGGTGAGTTCACACTCATTAGCTTTGGCATTACCACTAAACAGGGTAAGGCCAACGATGGTTAAGACTGACGTGATTAGATTGCGCATATGAATACCTCTTAAATATAAATAAAAATCATTATCATAAATATCTTTGGCATTGTAAATGGTATAAACTAATAAACGCAGAAGTAAAAAAATACGATCGCTTTAGGTACAAAATTCACTATGCCAGTGTTATTGAGCAAGATGTCTATTTTGCACTGGGGTATGGCTTAACATTGTTTTCGAAGCAAGCCTTAACCTAGGCTACTTTCATTTATTTATGCAAAGAAGGTAAAAGTTTCGCTAGATGGTTGCTTTAATTACGGAACTTTCAATGTAGAGAACGGGATATCCAGCCACATAAACTGGCTGAAGAGTGTGTGCAATTGCTATTAGTTAAGCGTTTTCAATAATTCGCGTTTTGGTTTTTTGTTAAGGCGTTGAAGCGAGAGATAGATCTCATAATAATTTACTTTTTTTTAACTCTTTACTGCTTTTTAATTGTGTTTTCGATTTTTTTGTTGTTATATTTTTGTTATTAAATTGTGGCAGGGAGCTTAAGTGATGCAGGATTCTACAATGTTAACAGCGCTTTCGATGGCTCTGTTCTCAAAGCACAACTTCACTCAACCCCTAAAATTCGCGGGGGGCGCAGACATGTCTAGTTTGTTAACAACTAGTGAAATCGAAGAGAATCTTTTGGCAATAAGTCACGATAATGTCACCATCAGTGGCGAGATAGTGGATGTGTGTCGAAAGCTGGGTTGTTGGATGAAGCTTGTTGTTTCAAGTGATTTAGAGCTGTTGGTGTATACCGACGTAGGCAATATGGTATTTCCCGTGAATGCCATCGGCAGAAAAGCGTATGTTACTGGTTTACTTAAAAATACAGCAGATAAAGTCTCTGCTAGTGGTTTTACACAGCAACTCCAGGCATGGTCGATTGAGTCTCATAAATCGTATGCCTGGTTATTGCCGTTATCGGTCACTATATCGGCCTGTGCGGGTTCAGAAGAAAACGTAGAATACGGCTAAACTGCCAAGCGTTGTGATGTATAAGTTTTTAAACTTATATGCCAAAACAACAGCAACCGTGGCAGCAATTAAATAAGAGTTTTCTGTGTTGATTGCCAAACGTTCCTCTTTAAGAAAAACGATAGGCACCCAAATGGCTGTTAACACGCACGGAGCACTATAACTAAGTAAGCGTTGCATTTTTGCGCCAATGGTAAAGGGGAGCTTTCTTGCTAAAAAAACATAGCGAGTGGCAAAAGTCACGCAAGCCATGGCGAGTATGGTTATAATCATGCGCGCTCCTTATAACCTTGAATATAATAGCCAACAAACATCCCAAGCAATGCAGCGGCGATAAGGCCGAATTCGAATTCTATGATTTTAAAGAAAATCATGCTTATTGCAGTGGTTACACAAGCTAGTAAAACAGCGAGGTTGGTTATGTTTGGAATAACCAGTGCGATAAAAATAGCGGCTATGGCAAAGTCCAGTCCAAGGTTGCTTAGATCCGGTAAGAACTGACCTGCACTGATCCCAATAAACGTCCACAGATTCCAGGCAACGTAAAAGCTACCACCGGCAAAAAGTGCATAATAGAGGCGCAATTTGCTGCGATATGCTCTAGGATGATGAGAAAAAGCAAACAGTTCGTCAGTCAACAAAAAGGCAATCGGTCCGCGCCATCGCAAAGGTTGCTCGATGATTTTATTACGAATTGTCAAACCATAAAGGAGGTGTCTGGCACTGATAATAAAGGTGGTGATGAGCAAAGTAATCATTGAGGTATTTTTTGCAATGAGTTCAATAGCCACTAATTGCGCCGAGCCTGCGAAAACGAGCAGGGACATAAGCTGAGTTTCCAGTGGTGTAAAGCCATTCTGAATAGCGAGAGAGCCGCACAAGATACCCCATGGTAGTACCGCCAAATTTAGTGGCAGCATGTCCCAAAAGCCTTTTGAAAAAGCAACTTTGATCATTAGCAGGCCTGCTTATATTGGTTAGGGGTGATCCCCATATTGCGTTTGAAATGTCGATTAAAATGACTTTGATCATAAAAGCCTACGGTCGTTGCCACCTCGGTAATTGATAGGCCCTTTCTGATGAGTGCCTTGGCGTTATTAAGTCGATGCTGTATTTGAAAGGCATGTGGAGTTAGGCCCACGTGTTGCTTAAATTGTCTAATAAACTGAAAAGAGCTCATATTCGCTTTAGCTGTAAGCTCCGACACCGACGTATCTTTGTACAGGTTTTCAAGCAACCAGTTTGTAGCTGAAGAAATTCGTGTTTTAGCACTTAACTCATTGCTTTTAAAGCTTACATTTCCTGACCTTTGGCAAAGGTGAGAAAATAGCTCGATCAGCATCGATTGTTTTAGCAGTAACGAATCCGACTGCTCTAAAGCGGCAAAAGTGCTATGCATTAATTGAGCTATTGTTTTATCGTTAATGACTGCTTGCTTAAAAAAAGGTGACAGGGATTGCTGTGAGCCCATGATGTTATTGTAAAGCTCGGGTGTTGGGTAAAGCGAGCGATAAGACGCTATCCCATCGCAGGCTTTTCTGCAATCATGAATTTGCTCTGCATTAATTAAAATAACACTGCCAGTTGGGGCAAAGTGCTGTGCTCCAGAGCGATAAAAGCGCTGAGCGCCATTATCAACCAAAGCAAGTGTGTAACCACTGTGGTTATGCTTGCCAAAGTCGTTTTGCTTATCAATAGTATGCAGTACCTCAAGATCCCCTAAGTCACGGTGAACAGTAAACTTTGCTTGTTGCATAATCCCTCCTTTCAATCCTTATCAGAGTATCAGTTACTAGAGATGAAAGTCTTGTACAAAATTGCACAAAGCTGAGTAGCTTTAGTGATGAGAAGTTAGCTACCTGTTACCCCTTTTGTGGCAGGGTTTAATAATGTGGATGTCTGCTATGCGATTACCATAATGTGACTGTCTGCTATGCGATTACCAAAGCTTGAGGTGTATGGCCGTGAAGTTGTGGCGGTAACAATGGCTGGGTGTCTTACTAATGCCTACCTTTAGCACTCTATAAAGTATATGACCAAGGGTGATAGTGATTCATCACAATGAACGTTTTTGGCACTTAGTGAGTGAAGAAATGAAAAATAGGATGGGTGTCTTGTATCTTTTTCTCTTTAACACGATGGTTAGGGGTGATAGAGATTCACGACAGTGAACTTTATATACACTGAGTGAATGAAAAAATCAAAAATAAGGTGGGTGTCTTGTTAATTAATATTGGGGTGATTATCAAGCTTGAGGTGAATAGATGAGAAGCGATAAGGGTAACAATAGATGGGTGTCTGTTATTTTTGTGTCTGCTTATTGGTCATTACAAAGCCGCAGGGCGTAAGGCGTAAGAAGTGCGTTGTGTCTAATTAAGGTGCAACTTTTTGGTAATTAATTATTACCGTTTTAAGTATATTTATTGACGAAGATGCTTACATGGTTTACTTTTGTGAAAGCGCTTACATAAAATGCGTGTTTTTTTGAATGTTTTTGTAAGCGCTTACATGTTGCTAAGGGGACGCTTTAAGCAAGTAAATCTTGAGCGGCTTGATAAAAATAAAGTTCTTAGCTATCAATTATTTGACAACAAAGTATTGCATCGGGGTAACTGATGAAGAGTGCAGCAATAAATTTCAGTAAACTAGTGAGTGCTATGTCAGTCGCACTACTAGCTGGTTGTGGCGGCAGCGCCGAGACCGAAACAAATCATCAATCTGTTGACACCACAGCGCCAGTGGCAGACTGGCAGCTGGTATGGAGTGACGAGTTTGATGGTGAAAACATTGACTCAAGCAATTGGACCAAAGAGGTTAATTGCGAGGGAGGCGGTAATAACGAGAAGCAATGTTATACCGACAGCGATGAAAATGCGTTTATCTCAGACGGCATGTTAAATATCGTTGCTTTGCCAGCCGCAGAGGGCGCTGAAAAGCCATATACCTCAGCTAGACTGAATACAAAATACAAAGCTGACTTTAAATATGGTCGCATAGAAATGCGAGCTAAATTACCAAGCGGTCAAGGCAGTTGGCCTGCATTTTGGATGCTACCGACCGATGAGGTTTACGGTGGCTGGCCGAAGTCGGGTGAAATCGACATTGTGGAGGCCGTCAACTTAAAAGTAGCAAATGAAGACGGCAGTGTTGAATCCAACATTCATGGCACACTTCATTACGGCCGAGACTGGCCGAACAACGTCAGCTCAGGTAAAGCTTACGCACTACCTGATGGTGTAAACCCAGCTGATGATTTCCACACCTATGCCATTGAATGGCAAGAAGGAGAGATCCGTTGGTATATGGATGGTTATCTGTATGCAACGCAGCGTCAGTCTGAGGTTCGCTATAACTCCAAAGACGAAGCCGTTGGCCTTAAACACCGAGGTTGGTTTGCGGAATATTTCGAGCAAGGCTCGGGTGAACTGGTTACCCATTGGGATACCGCGCCATTTGATCAACAGTTTCATTTAATCCTAAATTTAGCCGTTGGTGGTGACTGGCCTGAAAACGTAAATAATACTGGTATTGACGCAGATGCTTTTGCTGCAGGTCAATCTTTTGTTGTGGATTACGTTAGAGTGTATGAATGTGCGTCTAATCCAGACACAGGTCGCGGTTGTGAAACAGTGCGTCCTGGCTACGATAATTTAGACGATGCATTAGTTGAAGGCGAAGCTCCAGTGCCAGCGCCTCCATCATCAGGTGCGGCTAAAAACCTAACCATTTTCGACAATGAGCTCAATGTAAACTGGGCGGCTTGGGATTGCTGCGGTGGTTCAACTCCTGAATTGGTAGAAGATTCTGAGCGTGGCAATGTCATTGAGTTTTTGGTGGGTGAGGAACCTACGGTTAATGGTTTTACTAGCCGAGCTGAGTTCTTAACCGATCCTCAAGCACAGCCTAGCCCATTCGATGCTTCTGGCATGTTAGAGTCTGGCTATGTTCGCTTTAATATGAAAGTGACTTCGCTCCCTTCTGACCCTTCAGCACCATGGAAATTTAAAATTGAAAGTGTAGGCGCAGCGACAGCTGTTGAACTTGATTTAACGGCAAGCAGTGAAGGTGCCGCGCCTGTTGCTGGTGAATGGCAAACTTATACTTTCACGTTACAACAACTGGCTGACGCAGGCCTAGACATCTCGGCCATTGATGTGCTGATGATTTTCCCTGCTTGGGGCACGGGTGAAGGCGCAGTTTATCTTGTTGATGACGTTGAAATTGCGCAAGACACGTCGCTTCCAGAGCTCACCTTATTCCAAGATTCAGTGAATGCAGATTGGCCACTTTGGGACTGCTGTGGTGGCTCAACGCCAGTAGAAGTCTCGGATGATGCCGAGCATGGCATTGTTGCTGAGTTTGCCATTGGCGAAGCACCAACCGTTATGGGTTTCTCTACTCGTACAGATGTTGGCGGTGCAGGCAAACCTTTCGATGCCAGTGCACTGTTAGACGGTGGCGTGCTGCAGTTTGAAATGAAAGTCGTCAGCATGCCAAACGACCCTGCTGCAACTTGGAAATTGAAAGTAGAATCCGACAACGCAGCAAGTGCTGTAGAAGTTGATCTTTCAACAGCCAATGAAGGACACACACCTCAAGCGGGTGAGTGGCAAACCTACACATTTAACTTAAACACCCTGGCACAAGCAGGCTTAGATCCAAGTGCTATCGACGTAGTGATGATTTTCCCAGCGTGGGGAACGGGCAACGGTGCGGTGTATCGAGTTGATAATGCTAAAATTTACCATCCTGAGGCGAACAAATCGGCCAGCGGTTTAAGCTTATTCAAAGAAGAAGCGGCAGAGCAGTGGCAAATTTGGGATTGCTGTGGCGGCTCAACGCCAACAGTCGAAACCGATGAAGATGCTGCACACGGAAAAGTTGCACAATTTGTGATTGGTTCTACACCTACCGTAATGGGCTTCTTGGCTGACGATGGTGTTTATTACGATGCTTCACATTTATTAGAGTCTGGAGTAGTCAGGTTTGATATGAAAATCACTTCTGCGCCATCTAACCCCGATGCGCAGTGGTTATTTAAAATCGAATCGAACGATGCAAGCGCTGCGGTTGAACTCGCCTTGGCCGATAGCATTGAAGGTCAAGCTCCACAAGCTGGTGAGTGGCAAACCTATACCTTCTCATTACAAGCACTGTATGACGCTGGTTTAGATATTAGCGCGATTGACGTGCTGATGGTATTCCCAAGCTGGGGCTTAGGGGAAGGCGCAGTTTACCGCTTAGATAATGTTGAAATAGATAACCAGTAATTAACCGGCTGCTACCGAGCCTTAAGCTCGGTAGCGTGCAGCAAGAATAGAGTCGCAGGGCAATCATGAATACTAAAAAATTCAATAAAAGCAAGCTTGCTTTCCAACTGTCATTAGCCATGGCCGCCAATGCCGGTTTAATTGCAGTGGCGCAAGCAGAAGAAACAGAGCAACAAGAATCAGCAGAGAAAGTTGAGGTCATTGAAGTTAAAGGGATCCGAGGCAGTTTGATCCGCTCAATGGACCTGAAACGTTCATCATCAGGTGTAATGGATGCCATTTCTGCTGAGGAAATGGGTAAGTTCCCAGACACCAACTTAGCGGAATCATTGCAGCGCATTACCGGGGTGTCGGTAAGTCGCTCAAATGGTGAAGGCAGCCAAATTACAGTTCGTGGTTTTGGGCCTTCTTTTAACCTGGTTACACTTAATGGCCGGCAAATGGCCGGTACAGGTTTTACCCGCTCTTTTAACTTTGAAAACCTATCCTCTGAGGGCGTGAGTGCTCTTGAGATAATGAAGACCGCGCGCGCAGAGTCGCCTACAGGTGGATTGGGTTCAACCGTTAATATTGTGACGGCCAAGCCATTACAAAGTTCTGGTGAGCGTTATTCTTTTATGGCCAAAGGCATTCACGACACTTCAGTGGAAGAGGGTGATGAGGTAACTCCTGAGATTGCCGGTATATACAGTAATACGTTTGCGGATGATACCTTTGGGGTTTCGGCTAACTTCTCCTACCACCGTCGTGATTTTCAACGTCAAGCTGCGAATGTGAGATCGTGGTTGGTCAACCCAACCTTATCTGTGGATGCAGAAAATATTGTTGATAATCGCCCAATGGACGCGGATGGCATGCCTGCTAAGCAGTTCTTTGACCCCAGTGCTGGAGAGAATGGCGAGTATGTGTCTGCGGCATTTTTCCCGCAAGAAGTGAGCTTTTCTAAAGACGATGTCAAACGTGAGCGCCTAAACGCCCAGGCGACATTGCAATATGCACCCACCGATGACTTAGTGATCACTCTAGATCACACCATTTCAAATGCGGTCACGGGCAATAACTCTTTCTCTTGGGGTATTTGGAATGGCTCCTTTGGTGGCAATGGTAACGCTTATGAGCTCGATGAGAACGGTACTGCCATTTACTATAACTCGGCAGGCGATGATGCTTCGTTTACCGCATTTCGTGAAACCACTGAAGTAGACTCAAAAGCCACTGGCCTTAATATTGATTGGCAGGCGAGCGAGAACCTTAGCTTTACTCTAGATGCGCATAACTCAAAAACCACCACCGATAATGGTATGGACTCTGGGTTAAATGCTAATGCTAGTGTGATCCTTGGTTCTGCTGCGTTGACAACGAAAGAATACTTCTTTAGAGAAGGCGACGTTCCTGGCTACAATATTGACTGGGACAACGGCACAAATGAAGTTCAGCCAGGTGAAATTGGCTCAAACTTCAGCATCTTTACCAGAACCCCAGGCGAGTCTGAGGTGTCACAAGTACAACTGGATGGTCAGTTATTTACTTACACTGACATTGGCTTGGAAACGGTGAAATTTGGTGCGGCCTATAAAGCAAACCTTAAGTGGTTGGGGTGGCTCAAATAATGCCAACGCGCCTGGTTTTAACAATGGTACCTTTGCTGAAATTTTTCCAGATGCCATGTTCGAACGTGTTGACCTAAATGGCTTTTTAGATGAATTTGCGTTTGGTCAAAATGGCGTGGCTCCGGGCTATACATACATTTTTGATCTTGATGAGGCTTTTGCTCGTCAAGAGGCGTATCTCACTGAAGATGTTATTGGCAGTGATGTGTATGAGATTGGTAGCTTTGACGGATTTCCGGTTAACAAGGTAGAAGAAGAAACCATTAGTGTTTACCTTTCTAGCAACTGGATGTTTGAGGTTAGCGACTATGAAGTCTATGTCAATCTTGGCTTGCGCTACGAAGAAACCGATGTGGTTAGCCCTGCAAAAAGTCGTGTAGCTGAGCAAGTATACTGGGCGGGTGGTTCTGAATGGCTGACTCAATTTGCCAGTGGCGGTGAATTAGTAGAGGTTGAGTACGAAGGTAATTACGACCTCTTGTTGCCAATGGTTGATATTAAAGTAGATCTTACTGAAGATCTCGTTACTCGAGCTTCGTGGGGCCAAAGCATAACGCGACCTACTTTGGGCGATATGCTTGGCAACTTAAGCCTGACACCATCACCTAAGTTGAACTCGCGCAGTGGTAGTCGAGGCAATCCAAACTTGGAGCCGTTTAAGTCGACTAACTTTGACCTTAGCTTAGAGTACTACTATGAAGAGGGAAGTTATGCCTCGGTAGGTCTTTTCTGGAAAGACGTTGATAACTGGATTGATAACAGCCAAGTGAAAACGACGTTTGATGGCTTGCACGATGTTTACCAAGGACAACGATGGAATGATGCTGTTGCTGCTATTGAAGCACGTGGTGAGCAAGCAACCGATGCCGCTATTTACAATGAGATAGTAGCCAATGGTGTAGGAATTGGAGAGAACAACCGTATTCTTCCCGATCCGGCCACCGATCCGCTGATCGAATGGACGATTAACTCACCGGAAAACGTCGGCTCTCGTAAAGTAAATGGTGTTGAAGTTGCAGTGCAACATCTGTTTGGTGATTCTGGCTTTGGTGCTGGTTTCAATGCCACTATGGTAGATGGCGATGTTGAGTACGATAATTATGTCTTAGCTTCACAAGCTGTGTTGGCCGGACTGAGTGACTCGGCAAACGTACAAGTCTTTTACGAGAAAGACGGGCTGTCTGTGAAAGTAACTGGTGCGTGGCGAGACCAATACTTAATTGCACAAGGCCTTCCAGATGCTGGCGCGAGTGCACCACCGCAATACGCTGAAGAATACCTGCAGTGGGATTTGAGTGTTAACTATGACATCAATGAACGCACAACCGTGTTCTTTGAAGGGGTTAACTTAACTAATGAGACCGAGCGTTCATTCAGCCGCTTTGAAAGTCAATTCTTAAGCGCTGCACAATATGGACCAAGATACGCCATTGGTTTTAGATACAGCATGGGTAATTAATTACACTGTATAAGCTAGCCGCTCTGTGAGCGGCTTTTTTACTTATGGCATGCTATAAAAACGATAAACGTAGACCGATAAACGTAGACAGCCATGCAATTCAACTATGGAGACAGGCACAGAAAAATCCGAGGTAGCCAAGGTTTACACAAGACACCCATTCAAATAGGTTTACAAAAGGTTTACACAAGACACCCACTCAAATTGTTGATACTTCTGTTGTGACAACTTGCCTTTTCGATGACAAATTTATAGTGAGACTAAGTAGTCGATCCGGCTAGGAACTAAGGTGACACCCAATATAATTAGTAGACAGCCACTTTAAGGTTTATATATTAAGTGGGAGGTTTCTATGGATTGAAAACTCTTTAGATCTACGCTAATTCAATAGTCATTGCTAGAGAATCGTTTACTTTAGATAAGCCTTATTGGCCATTTGGAGTCAGTAGAGGAATCTATGAATAAGCCAGCCGCATTAACTGTATAAGCACATGGTTAATATGAAAACTTGCTAGCCAAGTAATAGAGCGCAACTGGTGATACCTGAGAGGCGTTTGAAGCATAGAGCCCTGCAAAATCGTCGTTTAGAGTTTGACCTTCCTACAGCACCGTGGAAGACATGCTCAAACCCTTTTGTCATTTTCATCCAGGCTAGGGCCTTTATTTTTAATCGCTTTAATAGGGTACAATCTCTTGGTAAGTGTCCCGGTTTATCACTGCGAATACATTGTCCTGTGACTTTGACTAAGTCGATATAGGCTTCTAAGCTGATGGGCAAGAATTGTTGCTGCAAGGACCTATGTTCTTGATTAGTAGCAAAAGGCAATAAACCCTGTGGTTGATCATCAGGATCGGCATGAAAAAGACGCTTTTTAATGCTGGTGAAATTAGAACCTTCTAATGATTTAGCTTCTTTCGCCCGAACTGGGTTTAGATCGACATAAGCCATGCATGCGAGTAGTGCTGCTTCGTCTAGTAAGGCCTGAGACTTAAACCTTCCTTCCCAGAACCGACCTGTACACTGATCTTCAATATTGGCTTTTCTGGCGATGTATTCATTTAGCGAACGCATAAACCAGCTAATGTCAGTTAGTCGGTTTCTTATTTCGTTGGCCTTTGTTTTGATTTTAAACTGTTCGTGTTCGAGCAGTCTTTGACCAGACAATAGCTTATTAACGGTTTCACAGCTTTGGTAACAGTAGCTCCACCGCTGCAAAACTTGATGATCAGTGAGTTCTTTTGCTTTGTCGAGGTCGACGTGTAATACGACATGCGTATGGTTACTCATAACTGCGTATGCACAAATATTAATACAAAAAACTTGTTGTAATATCAGTAGTCTATTTTCAACCCAGCGACGACGATGGTTATAGTTTTTTCCAGTGTGCTTATCTGAGCCACATAAAAAGGCTCTTCTAACGCAGCGAGAAATACAATGATAATATGGGGTTTCTTTAAGACAGACTTGTCTGCTTCTAGCGGTTGCCATTAATTTACCTTCAATCCTTTGAATGCAATTTAAAGGTTAGATACTAATTTGAAAAAAGCCAACGTGGTCTTTGACTTTTCTGTGAGGGGGGTTACAAAGCGTTTGAGGAAAATTAGTTTCAGTACTTTTCCTAAAAAGACACCCACTTTAATTTCGGTGGGTGTCTACTAAACAAATCGGTGGGTGTCTACTAAACAAATCGAGTGAATCTATGCAAAGCAGTTGAGCCGCTTAGCTATTAATTCCACTTATTGGCATTGAATGGTAGGTGATTCTTCTGCCACGATTTTTATTTCAGACAAACCAAGTTCCAGTTTACCTTTGGTCGCAAGCTCTAATGGCACAACCGTTTTAGCGGTATTAAAGCCTTGGTTAGTGAAGCAATCTAGGCCTATAGTGACTGTCTGCCATGTGTTTTCAGGCATTGATTGCAGTTGTTCACTAATATCAAGTTGAGCAGTGCAGGAGCCTGCTGTATCTGCTTCGCCTTCACAGCTCATTGTCAACATCACAGGCGCTGATGGCTTGCTTGTAACAAGGGCCATAAAACTTAACGCTGCTTGGTCAGGTATATTCGGGCTCAAATCTTCCCTAAAATAGCTTTCACTGGCTAACCGGAAGCCGCTGTTGGTGCTGCCATCAAATGCTAACATAACAGCATCTTCTTGAACTTCTCGGTCAGTTGTACGATATTTCAAGCCACCGATCTCTGCAGTATTTGCATTGATATGTAAAGACTCTTCAGTATTGAATAAATGCCCTTGCCAAGGTTTATTAATTGACCTTACCAGCAGTTCAACGCCTTGTTGGCTGCCATAGTCAGAGGCAAACTCCTCTTGCAGTGTATCTGGTAATACATTGTCATCTTGATAGCTTAAGCCAAAGCCATAAGCGAGCAGCGGGTTGTACCCTTGGTCGCCAAAGTTAACTATCTGAGTGGGGGAGCTAGGCCATGAATAGCTAAGCTTGCCGGTAAAGTCATATTTTGGTTTCCCATCTTTATCGCTAAGGATCACGTCTGCGACGCCAACCCCTTCAGAGCCTGGTAGCCATGCAGCAACGAAAGCATCTGAGGCATTCAATTCAGGGTTAACCCACATTGGGCGTCCACTAATAAAAATAGAGACGGTTGGAATACCTTGAGATTGCAAGCGCTTTAATAGCTCCAGATCAGATTTATCTTGTGGCTTATACTCAAGCGTGGCTCTATCTCCGTGACCTTCAGCGTATGGATCTTCACCAAATACAACAATAGCGACATCCGGCTTGTTGTCGTAATTGCCTGACTCACTCAAGGTGACTGTGCCGCCTGCGGCTTCAACCTGTGCTTTTATGCCATCGTAGATAGAGGTGCCACCGGGGAAGTCGGCATTTGTATTATTGGTCCCTTGCCAAGTAATGCTCCAACCGCCAGATTGCTTGCCGATATTGTCTGCGCCATCACCCGCCATAAGAATGTCTTGGTTTGGATTAAGAGGCAGAAGTTGGGCTTTGTTTTTTAATAGCACCAATGACTCTCTCACGGCTTGACGAGCCACTTCACGATGCTCATCAGAACCGATGATATCGGTTTTGCCTGCGAAATCTCGATTGGCTGGGCTTGGCCTGTCAAACAAGCCTGCTCGAAGTTTAACTCTTAGTATGCGAGTGACTGCATCATCGATGCGTGTCTGCGCAATTTCACCTTTTTGTACTTGCTCAACGGTATTATAATACAATGACTTCCAGTCGTTCGGTGCCATGACAATGTCAATACCAGCATTAATTGCCTGGGCGCAGCTGTCATTAGTGCAACCAGGAATTTGGCCATGGCCATTCCAGTCACTAACAACAAAGCCGTCGAAGTTCATACGTTCTTTCAGAACTTGAGTAAGCAAGTAATGACTGCCATGTACCTTCTCACCGTGCCAGCTGTTGAATGACGCCATAACAGACTGCGCACCTGCCTCAAGGCCTCCAACGTACCCTTGTGCATGCAGTGCAATCATTTCTTTTTCGCTGGCGATATTATCACCTTGGTCATCGCCATCCACAGTACCGCCATCACCCACGAAATGTTTTACGGTACTAATTACATGGGTGTCACCTAAAAAATCCTGCTCAGGTGAGCCTTGTAAACCCGTTACGATGGCTCTTGAATAACTTCTCACGATGTCTGGGTGCTCGGAGTAGCCTTCATAGGTTCGTCCCCAGCGGTCATCACGAACGACGGCAACGGTTGGTGCAAAAATCCAATCGATACCTGTAGCAAGAACTTCTTTGGCTGTGATTTGCGCTATTTTTTCAATCAATTCAGGGTTGTTGGCCGCACCTAAGCCGATGTTGTGTGGGAATAAAGTGGCTCCCACGACGTTATTATGACCATGAACTGCATCTGTGCCCCACATCGTTGGAATGCGGCTACCATCTAAGCTATCGTCAACAGATGCCTGATAAAGAGACTCTGCTAGCTTCACCCAGTCCTGTGGTGTTGCGTGTTTGTTGTTATAAGGAAACGCACCACCTCCGTTTAGGTAAGAACCAAAGCCATACTGGCGCATGTCTTCTACCGTCATGTTGCGGATCTCTGGTTGGATCATTTGTGCAACTTTTTGCTCTAGTGTCATATCCTTAAGTAGTTCAGCTACTTTGGCTTCAACATTCGGATCTGACTTAACGGCTGATTCAATGACCGGCCAGTTTTTTACGCTTTTGTCGTCACTAGTACTTGCTACTTCTTTACTGTCGCAGCCAGAAAGTGTTAATGCTGCGGCGATAATAGTGAGTAAAGTATTCTTTTTGTTCATTAGCTTTTACCCTTGAAACGCTGAGGTTCAGCCCCTTTAAAGCCAAAGTAGGCAATATAGATATAACACAGAGCTGGTAATAAAAATGAAATTTGTAAATTGATGCCATCTGCAAGCACGCCTTGCAGCAGCGGAATAAATGCACCCCCAACAATGGCCAAACATAAGATACCCGAGCCTTCAGCGGTTTGCTTACCAAGGCCGTTGAGCGCCAAGCTGAAAATAGTTGGGAACATAACTGAGTTACACAGTCCAACGGCTAAGATGCTCCACATAGCCAGTTTGCCATCACTCAGCACCGCGATAATGACTAAGGCAAACGCGCATAACGCGTTGAATGTTAGTACAATGCGGCCAGATACCTTTTGCATCACTAAGGCGCCAATAAAGCGTCCAACCATGGCACCGCCCCAATAGTAGGCAATCAATTTCGCAGCTTGCGCTTCAGTCATGTCACCAATGTCTGGCTGATGTAAAAAGCTAACCAGCGTTGAGCCTATAGCCACCTCTGCGCCAACGTAAACAAAAATACCAATTGCGCCGAGCACTAAGTGCTTATGGTGCCATGCTTTTGAGTCACCAAGCTGGTTTTGCTCTGTGGTGCCCTTGAGTTGTGGTAATTTCAAAAAAGCAAAAATAATGGCCAGAGCTGCTAGCATAGCGGCCAACATTAGGTATGGCATTTGCGTAGCGCTGGCGTCGCCGACCTCAACCACACTGCCTTCGCTGAATATTAAAATGGCTCCGAAAAATGGTGCTACTGTGGTGCCAAGTGAGTTAAACGCTTGGGTCATGGTTAACCTTGCAGGCGCTGTTTCAGGAGATCCTAACACGCTGACAAAGGGATTCGCTGCAACTTGCAAAATGGTGATCCCAGCCGCAAGAACAAACAGCGCAAAGAGAAATACACTGTAGATGCCGCTTTCAGCAGCAGGATAAAACAAAATGCAGCCAAGTCCTGCGATTAATAAACCTGAAACAATCCCTTTTTGATAGCCGATCCTACTTACTAGGCGACCCGCAGGAATAGAAACCACAAAATAGGCACTGAAAAAACAAAATTGGATCAGCATGGCTTGAGTGTAATTTAACTCAAATGCTCCCTTGAGATAGGGGATCAAGATGTCATTTAAACAGGTAATAAAACCCCACATAAAAAACAGCGAGGTTAATGCACCTAGCGCAAAGCGGTATTGACCCGGCTGTTGCGGCTCTGTAGTGGGTGTTGCATCAAGTTGAGACGGTGCGCTCACGTGAAACTCCTAGTTGATTTTTTTTGGTAAAGCGCTTACATTTACACAATGAAAGCGCTTACATTTGTATTGATAATTGCAGAAAGCGCGCGTTAATTCAAATAAAAATACCAAACTAAACGGATTTTTTATCGCAGAAACCGTACTGATTGGGCTTTGATGCTGACTGAGGCTAAATATAATGAAAAAGTTAACTTTGCCAGAAGATTCGAAAATGATGCAGTCGAACTTTATTTTTGGAGTTGCGACTTCATCTTTTCAGATTGAAGGGGCCAAAGCACAGCGGTGTGAGTCTATTTGGGATAGGTTTTGCGAGCAGCCCGGTACCATTGTTGACAATAGTAACGGTGATCAGGCGTGTCAGCATGTATTGCGTTGGCAGCAAGATATTGAGCTAATTGAATCGCTAGGGGTGGATGCTTACCGTTTATCTGTGTCGTGGCCAAGAGTGATGTCAGATAACGGTCAACTTAATCGCCAAGGGATTGATTTTTACAAACAACTCGTCTCTGCTTTGGTAGCTAAACAGATAAAGGTGTTTGTTACGCTTTATCACTGGGACTTGCCTCAGTCACTTGAGGAAAAAGGCGGCTGGTTGAATCGCGATACGGCATATGCGTTCGCCGATTATGCCGATGTAGTAAGTCGAGAGTTAGGTGACGCGGTTTATGCCTATACCACCTTAAATGAGCCTTTTTGCAGTGCTCACCTAGGTTATGAAATTGGCATCCATGCGCCAGGCATTAAATCACAACAGGCAGGGCGACAAGCTGCGCATCATTTACTTCTTGCTCACGGTTTAGCCATGGCAAGGTTAAGACAAAACTGTCCTAATAGTTTGCACGGTATTGTGCTGAACTTTGCCAATGCTATCCCAGCGACACATTCTCAAGCAGATATTGATGCAGCTAAAATAGCGGATGACTATTGTAATCACTGGTATTTAAAGCCACTAATAGATGGCTGTTACCCCACATTATTGCAGCAACTTGACCCTGAAGTACAACCCCAAGTACAAGCTGAAGACTTAGACATTATCTCTGCGCCATTGGATTATCTTGGCGTAAATTACTACACCCATAACCGTTATAGAGCCGATGGCAAAGGTTGGTATGAGTTGGTCGAACCTACGTGTGAACACCTAACGACCATGGGGTGGGAGGTAGTGCCTGATTCTTTTCGCGATTTATTAACGCAGCTGAACAGCCAATACCACTTGCCCCCTTTATACATTACAGAAAATGGTGCGGCATTTGCTGATGACATAAACAATGACTGTGTAATGGATGAAGTTCGTGTTGATTACTTTAATGGCCATTTAAATGCAGTGCATGAGGCGATAAATGCGGGCGTAGATATCCGTGGTTATTTTGCTTGGAGTCTGATGGATAACTTTGAGTGGGCTGAAGGGTACACCCAACGCTTTGGTATTGTGTATGTAGATTACAAAACGCAAAAGCGCACTCCTAAATTGAGCGCCCTTGCATACCGAGATTTGATTACCTCAAGAAAATAGGCTGGATGACTTCACTTAAGAGGTAATTAAGCAGACACCCACTTCAGGATAAAGAGGTAGCAGATACTTTGAAAGACACCCACCTTTGGATCGTTTAGCAGACAGCTATCTAGGTGTGATAGGTAAAGGTGATAAATAAAAGACACCCATATCAAGTTGTAACCAAACTATTTGAGTGACTGTCCTTTAAATCATTTGCATTAAGTGTTTTCTTCTTTGTAAATCGCTGATGCGAAAACCAAGGCCTTAATCGATACCTTTTAAGTAAAGATGGGTGTCTGGCTAATTTAAGGTGTGTGTCTGGTAAATTTAAAATGCAGTTTGATTGGTTTTGGGGTGGGTGTCTTGTTAACAGGGTTAAATTATGTTCTGTTGGTTATGGATATTGCGAGGCGTTTGTTTTGTAAATGGTTTAAAATGAATGCATTACATCGACAACGGATGAGTTAAAAACAAAAATGGCAACAATTTATGAGGTTTCAAAAGCGGCTGGCGTGTCTTTAGCTACGGTGTCGCGAGTAATGAATGGCAACACTAAGGTGAGTGATAAGACTCGTGACAAAGTGTTAAGCGCCATGGCTGAACTGGGCTATAAGCCCAATGCAATTGCTCAATCGTTGGCGTCTAACCGCAGTAACAGTGTTGGTTTACTGGTCTCTGAACTGCATGGTTCTTTTTTTGGTGACATGATGAGTACCATTGAAACAACCTTACGTAACGCTGGTAAGCACGCCATTATTGCGGCCGGACATAGTGATGCTGAAAAAGAACAGCAAGCCATAGAGTTTTTACTCGATAGACGCTGTGATGCCTTAATTGTACATGCAGAGGCAGTCAGCGATGAATACCTGATTGAGTTATCAAAGCGGGATATTGAGCTGGTGATTGTGAACCGTCATATTCCAGAGCTCGCAGAACGTTGCTTTTATACCGATAACGAACTGGGTGGTTATTTAGCCACTAAGGCGGCATTGAATGCTGGACACAAGCAGGTGGCCTATATTAGTGGTCCGCTATTTAAATTGGATGCCAAGCAACGGTTAGCTGGACATAAAAAGGCCTTGGCAGAACAGGGGATTGACTTTAAACCGAGTTTATTTTTCGAGGGTGGTTACCATGAAACCGATGGTAGTGCCGCGCTAAATCACATTATTGCCTCTGGTGTCGACTTTACTGCCTTGGTGTGCGCCAATGATGAAATGGCTTCCGGAGCCATGACCGCTGCCAGAGAAGCGGGGATCAAAGTGCCCTCAGAGCTCTCTATAGTGGGCTTTGATGACGTGCTGTTTGCTAAATACCTTTACCCGAAGCTGACCACCATCGACAACCCCATTCGAAAAATGGGAGAAGCCGCGGCTCGTTGGGTATTAAAACATGTATACAAAGATAAAAAACAACCGGAGGTAGACAACCTCTTCCCACCGACATTAATTACTCGTGACTCCGTGTCTGCGCTAAAAAGGTAAAAAAATGAAACCACTGTCGATATCTAACGCAATGAAATATACCCTAATTGTATCGCTAGGTGGTTTTATATTTGGCTTTGATGCCTCGGTGATATCGGGGGCCATTGGCTTTATCACTGAAGAGTTTAACCTCAGCGCTTGGCAACAAGGTTTAGTTGTCAGTGCGCCCACTTTAGGGGGCTTGATAGCCACCATGCTGGCAGGACCCGTGGCAGATGCCATTGGCCGAAAACAAACCTTGTTGATCACTGCATCCTTGTACTTTATCTCGGCATTATTATCGGCCTTTGCGAACACCTTTGAAACTTTGGTGTTGGCGCGCTTTATCGGTGGTATGGCATTTTGTGCGCTGATGGTCGCACCCATGTACATAGCTGAAATAAGCTTGCCGGAACAACGTGGCAGGCTGGTCTCAGTAAACCAATTAAATATCGTGATTGGTTTATTTATCTCCTATTTTAGTAATTATTTTTTATTGCAGCTAAGCCAATTGCAGCTGCCTTGGGTGAACTGGCTGCAATTAGGCAGCAATACGTGGCGCTGGATGCTAGGAATAGAAGCAATTCCAGCGTTATTGTGGATGTTGATGTTGCTAGCACTGCCTAAGAGTCCGCGCTGGTTATTAATGAAAAAACAAGATTCAGCAGCACAACAAACTTTGCAGCAGTTATACTCGCCAGCACAGGCGCTATCGCAACAGCAAAATATTCATAATGACTTAAACAGCGATTACAATCGCAGTGGTTCAGTACTGGCTAAACTAAAGCTGCTGTTCAGTAAAAAGCTAAGGTTAGCGTTAGGTATCGGCTTACTGTTAGGTATCGCCCAGCAGGTATCAGGAATAAATGTGGTGTTTTTCTATGCGCCAACCATATTTGAGCAAAGTGGCGTCGGCACCAACGCCGCTTTTGTCCAAGCCATTTGGATAGGCTTGATTAACGTTATTTTCACTGTGGTGGCGATGCTCAGTATTGATAAATTGGGTCGCCGGCCGTTACTCATTATTGGTCTAATCGGCATTAGTTTCAGTATGGCCTTGTGTAGTTGGGGCTTTAAGCAGGCCACCTATCAATTGACGCCACAGGCGATAGAGCAAATAAAACAAGCCCATCCAGACTTGGCAACCAGTAAGTTGATGCCACTTACCGCTCAGCGCTTTGATTCGGATGTCAGCTTTAATGGCGCGTTAAAGTCACAATTAACCACTCAAGAGTATCGCAAATACAAAGCGCAAATTATTGCCAATAGTATTACTATGCCAGCGACCTTAGTGTTGGCTGGTATTTCGATCTTTGTGGCTGCATTTGCCATGTCTTTAGGCCCTGTGATGTGGGTGATGTTTTCCGAAATCTTTCCCAATTCGATTCGAGCTGTGGCTATCTCCGTGGTGGGGGTGGTGAATAATGCCGCCAGCTTTACTGTGCAGCTGATTTTTCCATGGGAGCTTGAAACCTTTGGTGCCAGCACCACCTTTTTACTTTATAGTGCGTGCTCTATGCTTGCGTTATTATTGGTATTTCTGTTTGTTAAAGAAACCAAAGGCCAAAGCTTAGAGCAGCTAAGTGCGAAGTTAACCGCGAATAGTTAAACTCACCTCAAATTCGTCACTTTATGTCGCTCAGTTGTTACACTAAGCGGCATTACAACGACAATGAAAGACAGGCAACTCATGGATTTTCGATCAGACACAGTGACCCTTCCCACTCCGGCGATGCGTGAGCATATGCTTAATGCAGAGCTTGGCGATGATGTCTATGGTGATGACCCTAGTGTTAACGCTCTTGAGCAATACGCAGCCTCACGGCATGGCTTTGAAGCGGCATTATTTACCAGCTCAGGCACCCAAGCGAATCTATTAGCATTAATGAGTCATTGCCAGCGCGGTGATGAATATATTTGTGGGCAACAGGCACATAATTATAAATACGAAGCCGGAGGAGCCGCGGTGCTTGGCTCTATTCAACCACAGCCCATCGACAATGAAGCGGATGGTAGCTTGTGCTTAGACAAAGTTAAGCAGGCGATTAAGCCCGATGATGCGCACTTTGCCAGAACAAAATTGCTGAGCCTAGAAAACACCATTGGTGGCAAAGTACTGGATTTAGCCTATTTAAAGCAAGCACAGCAATTTTGCCAACAGCATCATCTTCAGCTCCATCTTGATGGCGCTAGGGTATACAACGCCGCCGTGGCAGCAAACGTCGATATCACCGAGATAGTAAAGTACTTTGATTCGTTTACCATTTGTTTATCTAAAGGCTTAGGCGCGCCTGTTGGCTCCCTGTTAGTTGGCAGCCAAGGCTTTATCAATACTGCGCGCCGCATTCGCAAGATGCTCGGTGGCGGTATGCGTCAAGCAGGCATGCTCGCCGCGGCCGGAATGTATGCGTTACAGAACAATGTAGAGCGCCTTGCAGAGGATCATCAAAACGCCCAGTATTTGGCAGCGCAATTAAATACATTACCTGGTTTTGATACCAGCAGACAGCCACCGCAAACCAATATTGTCTTCGTTGATGTAGATGCGGGCATTGATATTCAAACTATTGCCGCTGATTTACGTGCACAAGGGATTATTATAACGCCGGGCTATCAAGGCATGCGCTTAGTGACCCATTTGGGGATTGATAAAAGCGCCATAGACACCTTAATTGCAGCGTTGAAAAGACACCTATCTTAAAGCAAGTTTGACAAGACACCCATCTTAAAGTGTTGTTGAGTGAGGATGGCAATTTTAGCTATAACATGGCGGCAGTATTGGCATACTGCCGCCGACCATCAAATCAGTGAATCTTAAAACTTATATTTTACGTTTGCGCTTACGGTACGACGTTGACCGTAGAAACAATCGCCTCGATACAAGCAGCTGGTGATCACAGTTTTGTCTGCGATGTTGTCAACCTGCAAGCTAAATTCATACTCCTCGAGATCGTAGCCCACCATCATATCAACCAGAGTAAAGTTATCGGTGACCAATTGTTGGTGCAATACTTGGCCATTCAGCTCTACGGTGCGACTACCATCGAACGTTTTACCAACATGACGGACACCCATGCCAAATTTTAACCCCGACACGTACTCATCAGCCCGATAGGTTGCCCAGATAGACGCTAAATGCTTAGGCGTGGCAGATAAGGGCGCGTCATCGGTAATAAGAGTGACTTGATCTTGGTTCACAAATAACTCGGTAGGAGTCAAAGGCGTGAGATCTTGCTCGGTGTCTAGGTACGAATAAGCGGCGTAAACGTCTACCGATTGCCACTCAAGTTGCGCTTCTAATTCGAAGCCTTTAATGGCGACTTCACCGTCTTGAACTTCAAATTCAGGCGTTACTTTGCGTACTTGGTTTTTGTCTTTGATCTCAAACAGCGATGCTGTAATTAAGTGTTCTGTGCCCGTGGGTTGGTACTTCATACCCAGTTCAATTTGCTCACCTTCAAGTGGTTTGTAAGCTCCACCTTGCGCTTTTTGGCCAAATACAGCCTTAAAGGATTCTGAGTAGCTGGCATACGGGGCAATACCATTATCGAATTGATAAAGGACACCCACTCGTCCTGTGGTGGCAGACTGACTGTTTTTCACAGCATTTGCCATTTGCAGTTGATTAGACACATCATCGTAGCGAAGGGCGGCATTGATAACCCAACTATCAACTTCAGCCGTGACTTGGGCATAGGCGCCTAACTGTTTGTTATTCAGCGTGTTGTTTGGGTTATCAGTGACCTCTGTTGGCAGTAGAGCGTCGCTTTGGCCATAAACCGGATCGTACAGATCCAATGGTGCGGCTAACCCGCGAGCACGATCGGCATCCGTATCAGCATCTTGATAATCAACACCTGACACCATGGTCAATTTTACTGAATTAAGTTCAGCGTATTTATGTAATTGCAAGTCCATCGTAAGGCTGCGAGCGCTGCCATCGGTAAGACTGGCTATGCGGTTAACTGTGCGTTTGTCAGCCTCAAATTTAGGTGGCCAGGAGTAAATGGTACGATATTCAGAGCTGCTATCACTGTAGCGACCTGAAAATTTCACCTGTGTGTCTAAATCGATGCTGTGCTCAACAATGGCAGTAATTGCTTGTTGCTCGGTATCGTATTTGTCCCAACCCGGCTCACTGATAAAGCGCTCACTTGGGATCTGACCATATTCTGCGGGTAGAATTGTGCCTTCGTGAGGGAAAAATTGCGTAGACGAACCCGACTCATTTTTTTGTAGGTTTGCCAGTACGGTTACCTCAGTATCTTCACTAATCAACCAGCTTAAGCTTGGTGCAAGTAGCAAGGTGTTGTCATCAACGAAGTCGGTTTGCGTGCCACTGTCTCTATACATGGCTACGGCACGGGCTTGATATTGCTGTTGAGCACCAAATGCGCTGTTATAGTCAAAAGCCAGTTGGCGGCGATCGTAGTTACCAACTTGAGCCCAGATTTCGCCTTCCGTTTTTGCTTTAGGTCGTTTTGAGACCGCATTAATAATACCGCCAGTAGAGCCTTGGCCATAAAGAACAGAAGATGGACCTTTTAAAATTTCAACGCTTTCTAAAGCATAAGGGTTGGTGCGAGTGTTATTGTAATTACCAAATTGTTTTTGCAATCCATCTACGTATTGCAGTGGATCCACCCCCCGAACCTTCGACCAGTCACCTCGGGTGTCAACCCCATAAGGGCCATTATAAACACCGGCGACATAACCAATTGCATCTTGCAGTGTCTCGGCACCAAGATCCGAAATACGTTGCGATGTTAATACTGATACTGAGACTGGTGTTTTTACAATCGGCACTGCCGTTTTTGATGCGGTAGCACTGACGTAAGAGATAAGTCCTCGAGGGCTTACCTCAATGATTTCGATGTCTTCATCAGTAGCTGAATTGGCTTGGTCACTTTGAGCATGTGTTGAAGCTGAAAATGCAAGCGCCAAGCTGGCTAATAAAGCAGGGTTTTTATAGTTAAATGAGCGCATGATACATCCTTTGATATCTTAATTTTTCGGGATGATATTCTAAATGATATTGGTTATCAATATTGCTTGCGTTGTCTGCTGCTGATTTTACAGTAAATTAATTTGTTATTGTGTTCTTATTAACAAAAGCAGGTCAGCGTTAGGAAAACTGGCTTGGCGATTTGTGGTCATTCATAGAGGTCATTGTATCGTAGACTTGTTGTGCTTACTGCCATCCTTTTTAATTCGTAGAGTGGGTGTCTGCTAACTTATTTAGGTGGGTGTCTGCTATTTTGCCGGTTGTGCTTTCTGGCATTCTTTTGAAGTCGAAGAGTGGATGTCTGTTAGCTTATTTAGGTGGGTGTCTGTTATTTTTCCGTTTTTTTGGCATTGTTAGCACACCGTTTTGAGCAGTATCTTACTTCTTGCCATGTATTGCGCCATTTTTTCCGCCACACAAAGGGCCGCATACAGACGGGACATATTTTAGAAGGTAGGTGAAGTTTTTTATGGGCCATAGCGCTGGGTAAATTCTGTTAATGTGGGTGTCTTTTTTATTAAAGGTCAGTACGTGAAGAGGATAGAGAGTGATCAATGGCCTAAAGCTCATAACTCATAAGCACAAACCTACTAATCGTGGTGGAGGCAAATGAGCTGGAAATAAAAAAGCACCTGACTGGCTAGCAGTCAAAGTGCTTTAAGAAAGGAACTGTTAAGGGGATTTTAGGATAGGTTTGCTAATGCATAACCCCCTTTTAAATGTCCGATATTGTGAAAGCCCAACCTTGCTAACGCTTGTGCAGCAAGTTTCGAACGACTTCCGCTGCGACAGGCAAGTACCATAGTCTGATCCTTGTCATGATTTTGTTTGGCAATAAAATCTACCAACCGGGTTAGTGGCACATTTTGGTCAAACTCCTGCGCATGGTTAAGGGCATACTCATGGGGCTCGCGAATGTCGATAAGCATTAAGTTATCGTCCTGAGCGGCTTGTTTGGCTAAACTGGCGGCATTGTATTCTTTGAGTACAAATTGCTCTTGGCCGCAAAGTGTGGCACCACATATTATTTCACTGCCTTGATGGTCATTTAATTGCTTATCAATAAGCACTTTTTTATCGCAAAATTCAGCGTTGGTGAGCGTGCCTGTCATAACCTCATTTAAAATAACATTGCGCTGGCATTCTGCTGCGATGGTGGTTACAAACTCATTATTATAATCATGGCTTGGGCAAAGCAGGGTGTCAGTTGCAATCAGCTCACCTAATAGCTGTAAACTATGGTACATGTCTGAGGACGAGCTGGTGGCGAAGTTAGTACGACCCAATGCAGCCATTAAGATTAAGTCGCCGCAAAAAGCAAACTTTATCGTTGCTGGCTCTGATTGCTTGTCCAGCAATAAGAAGCTGACGCTGTCATCGGTATGACCTGGCGTGGCTACTTTTGCCAAGGTGTAGTCGCCAATCTGAATGGTTGGCAAGGTATGCCCTTGATGTTTTATGGTATCGGTTGTAGCAGGCCAGCCTAAATGATCGCACGCTTGTTGTTTGCTGTTGAGTTTGCAGGCGCTGGATTGGTGATCGGCATGACCATGGGTATCTAGTGCAGCTACAAGAGTATACTGTTGACACTTTAATAGAGTATTGATGCGCTCAACGAGCTCAGGCAAAGGGTCGATAACCACAGCCGTTTTGCTGCTGCTGTCTGCAAAGAGCCAACAACATGCGCCGCCTACTTTAAACTGCATTAAACCATCTAATACGGTTTTTTCACTTATTTCATGGTCATTTTGCAGTAAGCAACTGTGGCCTAATGCTTTGGCGCAGTAGGCTATCCGCTCGCAGGCAGTAGCGATTTCACTGGCCGTGGTCGCCGGTCCAAATGACATGCGAATAGCGGCTTCACTTTGCCATACGGGCAATCCCATGGCATCTAACACAAAGCTTCGAGTTACGGCTGAACTACACGCCGAGCCAGAGCTTACACGAATATTAGCAGCATCAAATAAGTCCATGATTTCTTTTGACGTAAACCCAGGAATGGCAAAGTTTAGGGTAGTAGGAACGCTGTTTTCAAAGGAGTTGTTGAAAACAATAGTAGGAAAAGCATCCCTTAAGGCAGTCGCTAACTTTTCGCGATAGTGGGTAAGCGTTTCGGCATCGACAAAACAACTGTCAGTGTCATCAAGTAATTGGTCAAAAATCACTTCCAATGCTGCAAGACCTGGCAGGTTCTCGGTACCTGAGCGTAAACCGTTTTCTTGCCCCCCGCCTGCAATAAAAGGGGTAAATGGGGCATTGTCACGAATGTAAACAAAACCAATGCCTTTTGGCGCATAAAGTTTATGGCCGCTAAAAGGGGCATAATCAATGGTCGTCGCGGCCAAATTAAGTTGCCGTTTTCCCAATGCTTGAACGCAGTCAACTAGCCAAAATACACTAGGGTTGTTTTTTCTAATAATCTGCTCTAAAGCGTTTAAATCCTGATAAACACCGGTCTCGTTATTTACTGCCATAGTACAGATCATCAGTGCACTAGGCACGTGCTTGGCAATAAAGTCTTTGTCAAGGTTGCCCTTATTATCTACCGGTATAGCCTTAATCTCAGCGTTTATTTCTAATACTTGATTCCAGTGATGTAGCGACTCAGGTACCGCCTTGTGCTCGGTTGCTCCATAAAGAATGGTTGTTTTATTGGTATTGCTATGACGTTTTTTAGCTGCACACAGCGCCGATAAAATGCCAGTTTGTATGCCTTCTGTGGCACCACTGGTAAAGATCACCTTACCTTGCCCAGAACCCAACACTCGCTGCGCTTTTTCACGGGTACGTTCCATCAGCTGCCTTGCTTGTAGGCCGGTGATGTGGCTGCTGCTGGGGTTACCAAATTGTGTTTCCATGGTCACTAAGGCGGCTGCAGCCGCTTTATCTAAAACAGGAGTGGTCGCATTAGCATCTAAATAGACTTGCGATAAAGCGTGTTGTTCTGTCATGACTGTGCCTCAGGAATAAACAAAATTACCAATATAACTTTATGGAATAAGTAATTATTTATAGTTATACTAATCGAGTTGCTGACATGTTTCAACCTTAGTTACTGCTGTCTGGCTTTGTCTTCCATCTCGTTATATCTACAAATCGACGCAACCCTTTTAAGCAAGCTCAATAACGATTTCATGTAAAGTTCTTTCAATAGTGAAGGAAGCCGCTTAAAAGCATGGGTGTCTTGCTAAGCCTAAAAAGCATGTGTTTTGAGAAAGTGGGTGCTGTCCTTTAAACAGAGGTAACTGCCATGGATAAAGTGGGTGTATTGTTAATGGTTAAATAAGGTGGGTGTCCTGATAATAAGCTTCACTAAAAAGCTGGCAAGCTAGTAAAGCGAATATAGAGTTGCCAAGGTTGGGTGAGCGTACATAAAGGATTGGTATTAACCGTGCCTTTTATATGGGTACACAATATAGAAACAGGTGGTGGTAGCTGTTTACATTGTTATAGCTGTAGTAAAATTGGTTACAAATAATAAATGCAAATGAGAGTTGTTATCATTACAGTTTTCTTGCTAGACTCCGCATCCACGTAAACAACATATTATATGGGCTTTCTGGCATGAAGGCCCTGTTTGCAGTTTGGAGTTAAAACATGCAATTCTCTCGCGCTTCTATGCTATCTGCTGCCAGTGTTGCAGTAAAATTGGCCCTGCTCGGCAGTAGCGGTGCCAGTTACGCTAATGATGATCAAATTGAACGCATTAGCGTTTACGGAAAACACAATGAAATTATCCTACAGTCGGGAACGGCCACCAAGTCAAATATGGACTTGATGCAAACCCCTGCCGCGGTGGTGGTAGTGGACAAGGAGCTATTGGCTTCTCAAAGTGCGGCCACGTTGCAATCTGCTTTACGAAACATTAGTGGCTTATCGCAAGCAGGGAATAACTATGGCGTAGGCGATACCCTGATTTTGCGTGGTTTAGGGGTGAACTACACCTACGATGGTATGTATGGTGGTGCGGACTTAGGCAACAGCTTTAATCCAACTCGTTCACTAACCAACATTGCGAGCATCGAAGTACTTAAAGGCCCAGCCACCGGCTTATATGGTATCGGGGCTGCAGGTGGTGTGGTGAACCTAGTTGAGAAAAAGCCACAGTTTGAACGTGCGGTAGAGCTCAGTGGTAAAATCGGTGCATGGAATACTTATGGTGTCAGTGTGGATGTTACGGATGCTCTTAGCGATAAACTCGCATATCGACTGGTTGCCAATCATGAGCGCAGTGATGGTTACCGTGATTTAGCGTCAGAGCGTGATGAGATTTACGCCAGTTTGCATTTTGATGTCAATAACGACCACACGCTATTGCTTTCTTCAGCCTACATTGATGATGCTCAGCAAATAGACTCAGTGGGGGATCCGGTACGGATCTTAAACTGGGACAGTATTTCCAGTGAGCCTGGGGCTGTGACGGCTGGCTTATTACCCAATGATCCCCAATTCGATGAGGAAAGTCAGCGCTTTCTTGGTGTGCAACTAACGGCTGAGCAACGGGCGCAATTAGCAGCATCCATTACTGCCAGTGATGGTCTAAAGCCATTCGATTTAGGCGATGGCAGCCTTATCTCTCCACTTTCTCGCCCTAATGAAGGGCAAGAAGCGCGGATTAAACTGCGTCATGATTGGTATATTGATAGGAACTCGAAACTAACTCAGCAGCTATTATGGCGCAGCTATGACTCAGACTTTGTGCGTCAAACCGGTGCTTACAATTATGTCTATTGGGAGCGTCGTGGTGTGATCAATGCTGACCCAAGAGCGCCTTTAGTTGTCGACGATACCTTGTATCCATTCGCTGCACGTCGTCAGGAATATCGTCGCCAAGTGGCCAGTGAGTCAAGCTGGCAGTACTTTGCCGACTTACAGCTTACTTGGGATCTAGATACTGTTCATGGTGAGCACTTAGTTAGTGTTAATTACGAAAACCGCGATATGCGCTTAAAGAGCTGGTCAGCCTACGACGGTGACGGCAATGGTGCAATCCCGTATATCCTCGATATTCGTGAGCCCAATTGGCCAACGGCTGAATTTATGGACTACGACCCGTCTTTACGCAGTAACTACGATAAAAACCTAACAGCCTATGGCATCAGTGCGCAAGAGGTGGTTTATCTTAGCGACGCATTGACCGCTCGAGTCGGTGCAGCCTATTCAACGGTGGAACAAACGTATCAGCACTTAGGTTCTGACCGTGCACCAGAAGAGGGTAAAGCTCTGGATACCGATGATGCCGGCTTTACTTACAATCTCGGTTTAAACTACCAGTTGGCACCTAACCTAGCGGCATTTGTGAACGTTGCAAAAGGGCGCACTGCCTATGGTATTTTAGGAAGTTTAGTCGATGAGTCAGACAGCAACCGCAAAAACCGCCCAGACTCAGAGTCTGAAACACTAGACTTTGGTGTGCGTTTTACGGCGTTTGATGAAGACTTGCTAGGTTCAATTGTTTGGTTTGAAACCAAACGCACCAACTTAATGTATGCCAACCCTGAATACAGTGATAAACCAGGACCTGAGTATAACGTCAGTGTGCCACGCTTCTTTTTTGATGACGAAGACGAATCAAAAGGGGTGGAACTTGACTTAAACATGGCATTAAGCGAACGCTTGAGTGTAAACGTCAACGCCACGTATCAAGATGCCATTGAAATTCGGAGCAACACTCGCTCGGGTCAAAAGAAAGGCGTACCGCAAAAGTTTGCCAGCACTTGGGTGCGTTACACACAACCCGTAGACGCGCTTGTCGGCACCATTGAATACAGTGTTGGCTTAAATTACGAAAGTGAGCGCTCCATCAACTCAAAAGCATTTGGTTTGCCAACGGCGACCATTGATGGTTATGCGCGCTGGGATGCCGCGGTGAAGTTTGCCACCGAGCAGTATAATATTCAGCTGAATATTGAAAACCTAGTTGATGAACGTTATTACAGTAAAGCCATGTTCTTAGGTGGGTTACCTGGTAATGAGCGCAACGCTAAGTTGAGTTTTAATTACCAATTCTAATGATGGCAATGGCTAGTGGTGTTGTTAGGCGCCACTAGCCGCTTAAAAGCGATAACTAAATTGCAGTCTGAGGTTGCGTGGTGCTTGTAGGTACTGCAAAGGTGAGGTGCCCCGTGCGTTGGCGTGAAAATAGCGTTGGTTAAACACGTTTTCGAGGTAAAGGCCGTAGCTCAATTGCTCTGTTTGTCTTACTAAGTGCAAGTTTAGGGTGGTCCAAGCGTCTATCTTGGTGATTTCAGTACCTGGACTATTTATCAGGTTGGCCTCGGTGAAGGTATCACTCCAATGATCGACAAAACCGGCAATGCGCCATTGCTCAGAGAGTTGATATACCAGTCCGAGCTTTATCTTTAGTTTAGGAATGTTAAGTACTTCTGTGCGCCCATTAATGGTTTCTTTATCGGGCGATGCATAACGCAGAGCCAGCTGGCCCTGCCAGTTCCCCGCGGTAAATTTGAGCTGGTCTTCAAAGCCTTTTACCGCATGGCTACCAGCAACCTGGGTGCGCCATAAGTTGCTGCGGGGATCGAGTATTTTTTCATAAAAGTTTTCCGCTTCCATATGGTAAATTGCCGCAATATTGGCAAAATCTATTCCAAACACAGTAAAAGCTTTGCTCCAGTTTAGCTCCGTCATCTTCATGGTTTGCGAGGGCAGTTCATCATCTACCACCAAATCAAATTCGAATATAGTGGGCGGCCGAAACGCTTCGCCATAGGTGAGCTTAAAGGCCTGATCGGGTCAGGCTGATATACCAGGCTGGCACGAGGTAGGTAGGCCGAGTCGGTAAAGTCTTGCTGGTTATACCTGAGCCCAGCACTGACTTTTAAGCTTTCTTGTTGCCACTTAAAGGTTTTGGAATATTGGCCATACAAGGCATGTTTTTCCGACTTTTCTTTATCTTGTGCCCATTCTGCGGGAGTAAACAAGGTGGTCCCAGTTGCACTGTCTCGGTATTTTATTTTGCGGCCAATTTCGGTTTTCCAACCGTCATAGCCAACAATCCAATCGCTGTTGTCATTGAGTCTGTATTGCCACTGAGTAGAAAGTCTGAGCCTGTCTGAAGGACCAATGTCTTCACGTTCATTGTATAAGGTAATGTCTTGGTAGCTTTGTGCCGCATCGGGGATGATGGCGGTTAAGCGGTCTTTCTCTTTGTATTCGCGAAAATAACTTAGCTCTACAGTGCCACTGAGTTTTTCATTGGGTGCAAAAGTCTGACCGAGATAATAAAGGGCGTAGCCGCGGCGTGAATCATCGCCAGTAATATAATCATAGGCAACCGCCTCAATACCACTGACGTTTTCGGAGCGGCTGATGTTCATTCCGGCATAACTACGTTGATATTGCACTTTAGCATCAATGGTGTAGTTGGTTTCATCATTACGAAACCGCTGCTCAGACAAATCTCTGAGCCCATCTTTAGGGCTGCGGCTAAACGCTTGTGTATCAAAGACAAACTCTTGCAGCTCACGGTAGTCTTGAGCGCTTTGAAAATAGCTGACATTCATCGCCAGAGATAAGTCACCTTGTTGGTGATTTAGCAGCAAGTTGCCATGCCGAGTGCTTACCTCACCGGCTAGCAAAGAAATCTCATTACCGTCGCTACCAAGACGGGTAATAACATTAATCACGCCTTGCGTGGCATTGCCACCATAAAGAGTGGAGTTCGGGCCTTGTAAAATTTCGACTCGCTCAATTCTACTGGCGGGGAAGTTATTCATAATAAAGGCTTCGTTAGCCAATAAGTTTTGTACTTCACGGCCATCAATCAGCATTAAAGTACCAGACATATTGCCGGTAAAGCCACGTTGTCCTCCTGGCAGCCAGCTCCATTGATAGAAATAATCCATATTTGGAATGCTGGCGAGGATCTCTTTTAAGTCGCGCCAGCCGTAATTGCTAATTTCATCGCGACTTACTACGTACACCGTGCCAGATGAATTAAGCCAAGTTTCGCTTTTTTTGGCGGCCAGTGACACTTCCACTTGCATGAGTTGCTCAAACGAAAGTGAAAATAACGAGTCTGCGTCAGACTGCTGGGCAACTGCAACAGAGTTAATCCCGAACAAAAAGCTTAAACACACTAAATTTGCGCTATTCATAGGTTTCATGGTGGCGTTACTTTACTCCTAAGTGTAGAATAAAATATCGTTTACAGTTGAAAGTTTGATGTCATAGCAAACCATTTTGCTACCCGCCACTGAGTTCAAGCTTGGCTTTATCCACGGCTTTTAAGATGGCGCTTTTTGTTGAGGGTTTGGTTATGTAACCCGTTAATCCGAGCGATGCCCACTTGCGAATGATGTCTTTGTTTTTGTTGCTTGTGAGTGCAACGATAGGCAGCTTTTTGCAATGGGGAATATTACGCACATTTTTGGTGGTGTTGTAACCATCGAGCTCAGGCATAAATAAGTCCATAAATACCATCGAAAATCGCTGTTTGCGGAGTTTTTTTATGGCATCTAAGCCACTGCCAACGCTTTCTACTTTATGTCCTTCATCACGGAGGATTTTTGCTATCATTTCACGATAGATTTCGTTGTCTTCAACGACCATGACTTTGAAAGGTTCATCGCTTTTTACCGGCTTTTGTGGTTTGATTTCAACTTGGCCATCGTTTTCCATCGGCACGACATGCTGTGCCAGTTGTGCACTGTTGGCCTGATCCTTTTCCGCGAGCACCGCGGTTAACTCAGCAATGGAGAGTTGTTTGTCTTTTAGCCGCTGGGTGAGTTCATGGACGCTTTCAGCAAGCTGGCTTTCCAGTTGATCGAGCAAGGGAGTAAGGTGTTTTGCTTTGAGCTCATTAAGCAAATCATCCTGAACCTGATTGACTCCTTTTTGTGAGTCAAGGCTGGCTCTGGCATCTTTTAAGGTTTGATCGGCTCGGTCATGATAAACCGCAGCGTCGTCAATTAATTGTTTGAGTTTATCGTCAATGCGGCCAAAATGCTCCTCACGAATTTGTGCAACTTCAGAGACCCCTTCGGTGCGAATTAAGGCATTGTGTAATATCATCCGAAAACGATAGTTTTCATACATGGGTTTATACACAAAGTAGTCGGTAAAAATGCCTTTCATACAACAGCGAAAAGCCACACCAGACTCTTTGTTTTCACACAACAGGATGTTTTCATGAGGGTAGTTGAGTAACCCATTTTTGGCCAACAAGCTGTAGACTTCAACGCTTTTTGCCACCGTTTTACGGGCAATAACAATCACATCGGGTGGCGCTTCTGAGAGTAATTCAGCCACCTCTTTATGGCTGGTGAAAACTCGGTATTCATTCACTTGAGAGGCAACTATATCTGCTACGCCAGTGAGCTCATTGGGTTCATCGCATATAATGATGACCTTTGGGTGGCGCTGTGCATGCTCGACGGTTTTCTTTGTCATTGCGAAATTATCCTTATTAAAACTTACCCCATAATGAGCTTAAGCTTACAGAGCTTGAATAAGTAATGGGCTACACGCTTTTGCTTAAGTATTTATGAGATAACTAATTTTGCAATGAATCTTAGAGCTGGTTTTGTAAAAAAAGTTTGGTTTAGCTATCAAAGATTTATATTCGCTTTTTATTACCTTGTTCTACGGCAAGATGTTGTGATGTTTAAAGTTTGTGCAGGTACGATGTGGTTGATGCTTTTATTCGTGCAATCAGAGTGATTTAAGCGTACAATTGCGACTGTATATCATTGCTATTGGTGAGCGTGTCAGTGTGCCTTCGACTCAGTTGCAAACTGGCCTGAAATGCAATATTCAATGTGATAATAGCCTGATATACCAACATAGATAAGCTATCAAATTCTACTACTAGGTACACGTTCATTTCATGACAGACATCACCACGCACCAAGCCTCTCGACGACGATTGTTGATAGCGTTGACTATTACTTGCACCTTTATGGTCATTCAAGTAGTGGGTGCCTACTATGCCAACTCATTAGCTGTGCTTGCCGATGCCGGTCACTTATTTGTCCATAACAGCTCATTGTTTATCGCTCTGATCGCCTCGAGTGTGGCGGTTTACCTAGCGAAAACTTATAACGATGGCTATAAGCGCGCCGAATACACTGGTGGCTTAATCAATGGCATCTTGTACCTTTCTATTGCGATCATCATTTTATTTGAAGGGGGAGAGCGCTTAAGTCACCACGGTGAGGGTCATGGCTTAGGAGTGAATAGCTATTTGATGTCGGTGATTGCGGCCATCGGATTCTTATTTCATGGTGCTTCAGCTTGGATTTTATATAAAGGCAGAAAAGACAGCATCAATGTGTACGCGGTATTTTTACACTCCTTTTTTGACTTGCTATCGACAGTATCCACCTTTGTGGCCGGCGTAGTTATCTATTTTACGGGCTGGGAAGTCATTGATATTTTATCCAGTATGCTGATCTCGTTGTTTGTTTTGTTTACCGGTGTAAAAGTGGTGTTGGCTTGCGTGAAAGGGCTTATGACACCTGCAGAGGCCTTACCTAAACCCAGTGCGGTAGAGTCCGCTATTTTGGCTACTGAGCACGTTGAAAGCACTCACAACATCACGGTAAGTGAAATGGACGGTAAACTCGTGGTCGGCGCACACATCGTCTTAAAACACCACTGTACTATAGAGTCTCACGATTCGGCGTGTCGCTCCGAGGTTGAAATGCAACTAAGGCAACGCTTTGGGGTAGCCAGCTGTGTGCTGCAAATAGAAAGTCATGATTGCCCAGAGCATTAATTAATCTGTGCTTGGCAAAGCGCCGTTTCTCTTTTACTGTTATAGTAATAGATTGCCAGCTTAAGATAAGCAGATTAAATTGCACTTGAATCAAAAACATATACTTCTTTTAACTGTGCTTCTTGGCATGCTTGGCGGCGTTGCCAACTTGCTACCTATTTGGTTTTTGGATAGCTCCGAATTCTTGTTGGGCCAGTTATTCGTGTTATTTGTGTTGCTGCTTTTTGGCTGGCAGTATGCCTTTATTGCCGTGGCAATTGGTGCCGCTTTTATATTCTATCGCTGGGGCCATTGTTGGCCGTCATTGGTGTTTTTAGTTGAGGTGGTTTGGCTTCACTTTGTTGCGGTAAGAACCAATAAGCTCTTCTTTGTTCGTGGTTTAGTCTTTTGGCTGTTACTGGGCTTGCCTGCGCTGTTTATATTCGGTTACTTTGCTTTGCAGTTGCCGCTGCTGGTCATTATTACCGCTCTTGGTAAGTATTTTATTAATGCTGCCATTTGTCTTGCGGTGGTGGACTTACTCAGTTTCTTTTTTGCTCGAGGTAAGTGGCAAGGCCTTGCACTGCATCAAATCCTCAACTCAACGGTGAGTTTAGTGATTGTGCTGGTGGTGTTGATGATCACCATTGTACTGACCAACAATTATTATTTGCGTCTTGAATCTGAAGTGAGTAATCAATTAAAAAAAGCGTCGAACACCGTAGTGGCGCGCATGGATGATTACTTATCCAGCTACCGAGATGCCACTGTCACCGCTGCTGAGCAAGTAGCATTAGGGTTAAATAAGCAAGATGTATTAACCCGCTTTATTACCACTTATCCAAACTTCAGAACCGCAATCGTGGCCGATAAAGAGGCTAAGATCACACACTTTGCGCCGCTTGCTTTTGCCAAAGAGATGGCCAAGCAACAACATTACGTCGATGATAGAGACTATTTTCAATTAGCACCCACTCACCCGAAAGGCTATGTGTCGGGGATTTTTCAGGGCAGAGGATTTGATGAAGCCGCCATTGTGGCGATTTCGGCGCCGATATTAAAGGGGGGCGAATTTACTGGCATAGTAGAAGGTTCGTTAATTTTTGGCTCATTTGAGCGTTTTATTCCTGAGATACTGTCAAAACCAAGCCATCTGATTATTTTAGATAAAAACAAACAAGTGGTGTTTAGCTCATTAAAAACCGAGTTTAAAACCCTCGATATGCCCAATGATGCTGTTTTACAGGCGTTGTTTGATGATTCAACCGATACCCTTGAAGACTCTACCGAGCAAATTTTGTATAAACAAACAGCGCAGTCAAGTACCTATCAATGGTCGGTTGTCACCTTGTTTGAGCGTAAGTACCTTAACTATTTGGCTGCCGCAGCTTGGCTTGATGCGCTGTTGCTGGCGTTGTTCATTATTGCTTTGAGCTCAGTTTTTGTACGCTATTTGACCAGACTGCTGGTGCAACCTATTGTCTCTCTGAGTGAGGATATTCGCGCCTACGAGCCCACAAAGATAATTAACAACTCTGCCACCGAACAAACCAGTTTTTTGGAAATTGTCGAGCTGCAGCAACAATTTAATCAGCTGGCCTATAAGCTTACCCTTAGTTTTTCAAAGCAAACGCAAGCCAGTGAAGAAAACGCTAGGCTGAATCAAAAGCTAACCAGCTTTAACCGTGAGCTAGAGCGTCAGGTTGCTGAAAAAACCACCGAGCTAACTAAAGCTGTTGAAGCTGCCAACTCTGCCAATCAATCGAAGAGCCGTTTTTTAGCGAACATGAGCCATGAAATACGCACGCCGTTAAATGGCATTATAGGGTTGTCTGATAACTTGCTGAGAGCGCCTCACCTTGATACCAAGGTGTCGGAACAGGTCAGTGTCATTAAGCAGTCGGCGAAAAACCTTATGCTTATCCTAAATGATATTTTAGATTACTCGAAGATAGAGGCTGGCGCTTTAAAAGTAGATAAGTCAGTGGTTAATTTAGCTGACATGATGGCGGCTTTAGTGGCGATGTTTAAGGCATCTTATGGCAAGTATGGCGTTGAATTTCAATACCATTGCAGCGACAAGGTGCCACATTATGTTGAGTTAGATGAATTACGCGTATCTCAAGTGATTAATAACCTGCTGAGTAATGCCGGAAAATTTACCGAGCGGGGTTATATCAAGTTAACTGTGGACTACCAGCAACAGCAACTGCACTTTTGCGTTGCAGACTCCGGCATGGGTATCTCGAAAACCCAGCAAGCACAGCTGTTTGAAGAGTTTACTCAAGCCGACTTAACTATCACCCGCAAATTTGGTGGTACAGGCTTAGGCTTGGCCATTAGCAAAAAGTTAGTAGAGCTGATGTCCGGAGAGTTAACCCTAGAAAGTGAGCTTGGCGTAGGTAGCCAGTTTTTTGTCACCATACCGGCCATTGCCAGCAAGTCGGATCCGGCACAAGAAGAACTTGTTAATACGCCGAATCTATCAGGGGTAAATGTGCTACTGGTTGAGGATAATAAAATAAACCAAATGGTGGTCGCCAAGTTATTAGAGCCGACGGAATGCCATTTGCACACAGCAGACGATGGCGTCATTGCCTTAGAGGTGTTGCAAAAACAACCTTGTGAGCTGATTTTAATGGACTGTCAAATGCCCAACATGGATGGTTTCGCCTGCGCCAAAGCCATTCGGGCGGATGAATCACTTTATGGCCAACCACATATCATCGCCATCACCGCCAATGCTTACCAAGAAGATAAGCAGCGCTGTTTGAGTGCGGGCATGAATGACTTTATTGCTAAGCCAATAGACGTTAACAGCGTTTATCAAAAACTATCAGATTGGGTTAAAGCTTAAGCGTGAGATAAGTATTTTTGTTCAAATAACGCAATAAGCTCTTCTGCCGGTAATGGCTTAGCAAACAAATACCCCTGCATGTATTCACAACCGACCTCACGTAAGTAACTAAGCTGCTTGTCGGTTTCTACCCCTTCTGCAATGCATTTCATATTCAAGCTCTGGGCCAATAAGTAGATGGTTCTTATAATTGACTTATTAGCAGGTTTGGCCGCCATATTACGCACGAAGCCTTGGTCGATTTTAATAATATCCAGAGGGAATTCATTCAAATACGTTAATGAAGAAAAGCCTGTGCCAAAGTCGTCGAGCAATAATACAAACTCTGCTCGTTTCATTTCATTAATGGTTGCTCTGGCCTTAGCTAGATCGGACATAAAAATGGACTCAGTGATCTCAAGGCGGAGGTTATGGTTTCTTAAGCCGTGAGCACTGAGTATCTCGCTAAATTGACTGGCAATATCAGAACGCAAAATATGCACGGCACTGAGATTAAGTGATACATAAAAGTCAGACTGCTGATTAAATAAAGGGCGCAATTCGGTTAAGGCACGAATAAGCGCCTGCTCAGTCATCACTTCTATTAAGCCATTTTCTTCGGCAATAGGGATAAAGTCGTTTGGTGGAATGAGCTCGCCCTGATGGTGCCAACGCATTAGCAACTCTACTCCAGCAATGCCACCAGTGGTAGTATTAATAATTGGCTGATAATGATTTAAAAACTCATTGCCGCGAACTGCCGTTTTCATAATGGTTTCTAAACGCAGCTTTTTACGGATCTCTTGGTTCATGGCATCGGTAAAAAATTTATAAGCATTGCGTCCAGATTGCTTGGCGTGGATCATGGCCACGTCGGCATTACGGATCAACTCTTCAGGTTCATCACCATCAAAGGGGTAAACGGCAATGCCCACGCTTGCTGATACACTGACGGTGATCCCCTCTATCTCAACTCGCTCAGGAATATGCTTAACTAATTTAGACACCATGCCACTTACGTACTCGACTGAGGGCAGGGTTTTCATTAATAATAAAAATTCATCGCCACTTTGACGAGCAAGGATGCAGTTATCATCTATTTGCGCTTGGATCCGCTCTGAAATAGCAATTAGAAGCTTGTCACCAATATGGTGACCATAGGCATCGTTGATGGGTTTAAACTTATCAAGGTCAATGAATAGTAAAGCACAGTTGTGCTGCTGATTGTTGGCATTAAATAGTGCAAATTCAATGTGCTGCAGCATCAGGCTACGATTAGGTAACTGCGTCAGCGCGTCAAAGTTGGCGAGATAACGTAACTCATTTTCGGCCTGCTTTTGTTCCGTTAAGTCTGTGACAACCACCACAAAATACTCAAGGGTACGTTGATCTTTAGAGATGGCGCTAATGCTTAACTGCACAGGATGCACTTTATCCTTACCATCGTTCACTTGTACTTCTTGGCGTAAATACTGGTTTGGTCCAAGAGACTTAAGGTTGGCAATGAGGCTATGGAACTTACGTTGGCCAATGGCATCAACAAAACGTTTGGTTGTCAATTCATTTAATGCTTTATCTTCATCTAGCTGGAAAGCTTTGCAAAAGCTAGCGTTCACGGCAATGGGTTGCAGCGACGGGTCTAAAATGAGTATCCAGTCATTGACCTGAGAAAACGCCTCACCAAGCATACTGGCCTGCATTTGGTTGGCTTTTTGGGTGGTGATATTGGTATAAATACCATGCAACTCTGTAGCTTCACCTTTATCATTAAATTCCGCTACCTGACCAAAGTCATGAAACCAGTGCCAGTTGTCGTCTTGGCATTTTAGCCGATAAGAAAGTGATAACTGGGCTTTGGTGGGGTTAGAAATAAACTTTTTCCAGCTTAGTTCGACCATCTCTCGGTCGTCTGGATGAATGGCGTTGTAGTGGTCTTGTAAAGTGATGGTGGCGTCACTATAGCCAAGATCATATGCCCGTTGCTGGGTAACAAGGCGACTGTCCAAATTGGCCGACCATACGCCGCTTTTGGTTGAACGTAGTGCCAATTTGGTCTGCTGGCTGGCTTGTGTTACTGCTTTTAACGCCTTAGTGAGCTCAGCTTGTTTTCGTTTGTGGCGAGCAATGACCAAACCACTGAATGCCAAGCCACTAATAATATAAAGCGCGATGGTGTAGGGCGTTAGCCAAGGGGAGTGCGCTACTTTAAAGCGTGTTGTTAGGCTATTAATAACATGGTCATCCACTAGAGAATGCTCTGAAATATTGAGCTCATAGCGCCCCGGTGAAAGCTGGTTAAAGAATACTTTGTTGCGGTTGAGACCATTGTATTCCACTGCGCTCGGACCCGAAAGGGCAACGTTAAATCGCGTGGAGTCATTGTTAGCAAAATCAAAATCGGAAAACTGTATTTCAATGCCTATGTCATCGAAGTTGAAATCAAGTGCCTCAGCAATACGTTGTGGTGCGATAAAGCGAGTATTTTGGTTAAGAACATCCAGTTGCGTCAATTGCACTGAGAGGGTTACTTTATCGCTGGTAGTGAAATCGGCTGGGTTAAACAACACAGTGCCGTTAATAGTGCCAAACGCGAGATGATCATTACTTAAGCGACTTGCAGCCCCGCCATTGAATTCTAATGTGGGTAAACCATGGGTGGGGCTAAACGTTTGCAAGCCTTTATTCTGGTGGTCATAGCGAATTAGCCCACGTTGTGAGCTGGCCCATAACACGCCGTTGTTATCAAACTTTAGGCTATAAACAACGTTACTAGCTAGGCCTGTAGACTTATCGATACGGTGTACGACTTCATAGCTACTACCATCGACAGCAACTATCCCTTCGGTGCTGGTTGCAAGCCATAACCTGCCGTTAGCATCCTCTGCCCAATCGTTTACTGCGGATACCATTAAGCTATCTGGCTTTTGGTACAGCCATGATAGGGTGTCAGTTCGGCTGTCATATTGAGCTAGCCCTTTTGCGGTACTAATGTAGTAGGCATCGTCATCAGCAATAAGCGCCGGTAAGAATAAAAACGCTTCCGTACTGGTAAGCTTGGTATTAAGACCTGTTAGCGCTTTGACTTCGTTGCTTTGAGCGTGATATTCATAAAAACCTTTATTGGTAATAAACGGGAAGCGCTGCTGCGGGTATTGACTTACTCCCCAGCTGTACTGGTTATCTCTGCTATGGCCTGGGTAGGGGATTATTTTTTTAGTATTATGCTCGCGGTCGAACAATGCAACAGATTCAGAGGTTTGCACCACAAAGGTATTTTCATTTAAGGCTGGTGCCGTAAATATTGAATATATCGCATCAGCGCCGTAGAGGGCTTTTGACTCACGGTTTTGTAAATACGTGGTTTTATAGCGTTTGCTGGCGCTGTCGAAGGCATTGATGCCATTGTCGGTGCCAATCAAAATCTCGCCTTGCTGGGTTTCTAAAATAGACCAAACATTGTTATTAGCGTATCTGTCCTTATGGCTGGCGAGGGTATCGAAGCGCAATGCACTGGATGGCCACATATAGGTACCATCATTGTACGTGCCCATCCAAAGGTTATGATTTTTATCGGCATATAAGCTGATAATGCTTGGGTTGGTTAGTAAATACCGACTCTGTGCAAGTGACAGTACTTTGTTGATGGATTTGTTACGCCGCGAGACCTTATAGAGGCCCGTTTCTGTTGCGATAAACTCGCCATATGGGGTGATTTGATGACCCCAAATGTTCTTCTTTGGCACTAAGGTATAGCTCTTATTGGCAAGCAACTTTTTGTCGATGATGGGCATTACATATAAGCCCTCGACAGTACCAATTAATAACCCCAGCGCTGGGTCTTGTTTCAATAGCTTTACGTCTTGGTTGTATTCTGAGGTGGTATCAGTAAAGCTCAGCCGTTTAGGTTTACCCGCTGGCATTCTATATTGGTATAAGCCTTGGGTGGTACCGATGAGAATACTGTTGTCGATACGATGCAGTGCCCGAATCACTTGATTAGCTTCGAAGTGTACTAATAGTTCTGTCTTAAGTGTTTTGCGATCGAGTGTATAAAGGTTATTTTCTATGCTAAGCAGTATGTTGTCGTTGTATGCTATAGCAGTGGTTACCGCTGCAATGCCGGCATTATTGTTACCCAGTTTACCGTCGTATATTTTTTGTGCTTTATAGGTGTCAATATTAACTAAGTAAGCGCCATTAAGAAACGTTGAAACCAATAACTCGCCTTGGCCAATATTAAAAATACCGACTATCTCATACTCGCTGAGGTTGACCCCAGCCGAAACGGCGGTAATTTGGTTACCATCGTAGCGGTTTAAACCGAGTAACGTACCAATCCAAATAAAGCCATGTTTATCTTGAGCTATACTGGTGATGGACGCTTGAGAAAGGCCCTCTTCGACGGAGAAGCGGCTGATGTGTTGCGAAGGGGTATGCCCGTAACTGGGCGCTACTATGGTGCAAGCAATAAAGAAGAATAGACAACATAATAGCGTTTGCTTCATTAAAAGACCTTAAATAAATCGAATCAAAACTAGTCCTTTAATATCACCTGCTCCAGCCAGCAAAAGAATATCGACATCATTGGCTTGTCTAGTCGCAGGAGTTTATCCGACTTCCTGTAGTAAAAGCAATGATAAATATAAGATTAACGTTTTAATTTAACGTTTTGTATACAATTTTCGCTTTACAATTACCAGCATTGCGCGCTTGCAAAAGGTCCTCTTTAGCAAGTCGTGCTATCTATTTGTAAGTCTAGCAGCTATATCATTTTTTGCTGCAATGTTAATGACAACCTTAGTAAACGCTTAGTTTCAAGTGACATACTGAGAGTAATAAAGAATAATTATTCGCATTTATTTTCTGTTTATAGTTGATAATTGTTATCGTTTAGATTAGACTCGATTGTGTTAGTGAAATTGAGATTGGTTTTCATTTATGTATGTCTGTATTTGTCACGGCGTAACCGATAAACAAATTGAAGCGAAAGTGGATGAGGGAGCGCGTTCTATGCGTGAAATCAGCCAGAGCTTGTCTGTTGGTAAGCAATGCGGTAAGTGTTGTAACTGTGCGAAAAAAATCCTTAACGATAAGCTGATTGATATCGTCGATGTAACAGAGCAGGTTGCTTAATCGCCTGAGTAACTTCACAACCTGCTTCATTAATATTACAGCTGCGACTGTAAATAATTCTCTAATCCCATTGTTGTGATCAGATGCTGCTGTGTCTCCAGCCAGTCAATTTGTTCTTCTTGCATGTCTTGGATATTTTTCAACGCTTCACGACTGATGTAGTCCTGCTTCTGTTCGCACAGGGCAATGGCATCTTGTAACTGCGTTAACGATGTTTGCTCTAGGGCCATATTGCAATCGATCATTTCAGCACAATCTTCACCAATACGAAGTCGACCAAGATCTTGTAAATTCGGCAACCCCTCAAGGAACAAAATCCGCTCGATCAATCTATCGGCGTTTTTCATTTTTTGAATCGAGACTTTGTAATCGGCTTTATCAAGTTGGCTGAAGCCAAAATCTTTAAACATGCGAGCATGTAAAAAGTACTGATTGATTGCCACTAATTCGTTTGCTAGCACCGAGTTGAGTGCGGTGATAACTTCTGGGTTTCCTTTCATTGCTTACTCTCTCGGTTTATAGCTGTGATTGAATGTAGTTTGGTGCGCCAATTAAATCGATTAAACGAATTTGCTGCTCAAGCCAATAAACGTGGTCTTCTTCGGTATCGAATAGCAACTTTTCTAGCACCGCGCGAGATTGATAATCTTGCTCTTGCTCGCAAATGCTAATGACTTCTTTCACACACTCAACGACCTCAAGTTCTAACTTAAGATCGTTTTCCATCATGGATTTAACGTCTGTGCCAATTAATAAGTCACGACGCTTAGTCATGTTTGGCACACCTTCTAGAAACAGAATGCGTTTGATCAGCCAATCTGCGTGTGTGGTTTCCTCTTCACGTTCGTGCTCTAAGCGTTGGTATAGCTTGTCTAGGCCCCAGTCTTCATACATGCGTGAATGAATAAAGTATTGATCGACCGCCGCCAGTTCGTTGGCTAACAATGTATTGAATGCATCTATGACTCTTTGTTTACCTTGCATGCGTATTACCTCAAACGTTAAAACTGCCGACAGTCTAACCCGTTTATTTTTAGAGTCAATGAAAAAATCTAAGCAAAACAAGTTGTTACCGATTGATTATAATTCGCATTTAAGTTGTGCTTAGGAACGGAGAATAGCAATTGTTGCTATTGTATTTTGCCACCATTTAGGGCTGCTTGTACGGTTGCAGTCGGCGGTACTATAAGGGCGGTTGACAGCAGCAATAAAACTGTTAAATTGGCATGGCTCACTTTTAGATACACTGGGGATGGCGTTGACTAAGTTACTTACACTTATGCTAATTGTGCTTTTTCTATCCAGACTGTTGCTACGGTCGCCAGTGCCGCGGATTTTCACCAGATTGACGTGAGTCACTTACAGCAAAGCCACGACCATGCCAATGATAATACGGCGCAATTCGATGACCATCCGAGTCAAGATTGTCACCACTGTGGGCACTGTTCAGGCAGCCAGCTTAACCTTATTTTGTTAACTCAAGGCCCAGCATTGCCTTATTTACCACTGGCCCCGAGTTACTCCGCTGATGAGCAACAACTGCTTGATTTTATTGAGCAACAATACCGTCCTCCTATTGCTTAACCAAGCCATAGCCGCAACAGGCTAGAACAAATGGCCACTTTAATAACGACAGTGGCTAATACCAATCCGCATTAATACCTGCTCAATTTGAGGGAGTAAATTCGACGCTAACTGCGTTAAAAATTTCTTATTTAGAACAACTAAATAGCAAAATTTTTGCCTTGTTATCGACAGAATTTTCTTGCCTCAAATAGACCACTTAATTAAGCGAATTGTTATAAATTAATCGGTTAGACACAAAGTAAATCCCTTGCAATGTTTGAATGGCAAGGAACCTCTTTGTGCGCTGACTCCCTTATTGGTCGTTAAGCAAAAGAATTAATGATGATGAAACGTATTTATTTAAGTGTTGTACTGACAACATTGTGCTTTGGTCATTTGGCCTTAGCCTCAGAAAACCATTCTGACCATCAAGAGCACGATGAAAAAGTCACTATCCATTTAACCCCAAGCCAAATAGCAATGGCGAACATCACCGTCAAAAGCGTGCGGGCGCAAACACATAAGCGTAAAATTTATGCACCAGGTGAACTCAAAGCCAATGATTTTACCAGCTACCTAGTTGCGCCGCGAAATGACGCTGTGGTTGTAAGACGCCATACTGCGCTAGGGGAAAACGTCAGTGTCGGTACGCCGTTGGTTACACTCTATTCAGAGTCTATGGCACAGGCTCAAGCAGACTATCTGATCGCTACCAGCGAATGGCAACGCGCGCAGGCAATGCGTGCCGAGACTTTAAGTGAGGAGGCGAAAACGCATGCTCGAGCGCGGTTTAGTGCCGCGTATTCAACATTGCGAGCGTTAGGGGTTAGCAAAACAGAGATCACCGCCATAACCAGCAAAGCGGCGAATGAGTTAGGCGAGTACACCTTAGTGGCTGAGCGTAGCGGCATTGTGACCATGGACGACTTTTCTCAAGGGCAACATATTAAAGCTGGTCAAACGTTATTGGCGATTACCGATGAAAGTACACTCTGGGTTGAAGCGCAATTACCACCAGACTCGCAGCTGGCATTGGATGCCGACACCGAAGCACTAGTAAAAAGTAACCAAGGTCATTATCAGGCAAAAGTACTGCAAGCTGCCCACACTATCGACCCGGTAACGCGCACGCGGCGGGTAAGGTTAATTGTTGATAACCCTGAGGATCAGCTGCATGCCGGTATGTTTGTTGCGGTGCAGTTTTTGCTGCCCAGCGGGAAGCCTATCATCGCGCTGCCCCAAAGCGCCTTAATGCAAGGGCATAATGGCACATGGCAAGTCTATGTTGAAAATAAGCCCGGCGAGTTTATGGCAAAAGCCGTGGAGCTTGGTCAAACCTATGGCGAGCTGGTGGCGGTTTCAGGACTTAAAGACGGAGAAAAAGTGGCAACATCGGGTGCCTTTTTCGTCGCTTCTGAGCAAGCTAAGTCCGGCTTTGATCCGCACAATCATTAGGGGGAGCTATGTTGCAACGACTCATTGACTTTGCTATTTCGCAGCGCTACCTAGTGCTCATACTACTGGCCATGGTGATGACTGCGGCAGCATTCACCATACCAAAGCTCAACCTAGATGCGTTTCCAGATGTCACTAATGTGCAAGTGGCTGTGAATACCGAAGCGCCAGGTCTAGCCGCGCAAGAAGTAGAACAACTTATCACCTATCCGATTGAGGCTGTGATGTATGCCTTGCCAAGTGTAAAGCAGGTTCGCTCTATTTCGAAAACAGGGTTGTCTGGGGTGACGGTGGTGTTCGCAGAAGGGACCGATATCTATTTTGCTAGGCAGCTGGTGTTTGAACGCCTGCAAGCGGCTAGGGAGTTAATTCCGCCAGATGTTGGCACGCCAACGATGGGACCCAATACGTCCGGTTTAGGTCAGGTATTTCAGTATTTGCTTAAAGCTGAACCGGGCTCCAACTATGATGCCATGACGCTGCGTAGCCTCAATGACTGGGTGGTTAAGTTACTTATTATGCCCATAGAAGGCGTCACGGAAGTGCTGTCATTTGGTGGCGCGGTGCGCCAATACCAAGTGCTACTCGATAGTAATAAGCTACTGGCTTATGGTTTGACGCAGCAACAAGTGATGGCTGCAATTGAGCGCAATAACCAAAACGTCGGCGGCTGGTATTTACAACGTGGTCAAGAGCAATTAGTGATCCGCGCCGCAGGATGGTTTCCAAGTGGTGAGCAAGGGTTAAAAGCAATTGCCAACGTGGCGGTAAAAACGGTCGATGGCACAGTCATCACAGTATCTCAGCTTGCTGAGGTCAAGTTAGGCCAGGAAATTCGCCAAGGGGCGGTGACGATGACCAAGCGACTGGACAGCGGCGAGGTTAACGCCTTGGGGGAAGTGGTTACTGGCATTGTATTGAAGCGCATGGGAGCCAATACCAAAGCCACGATTGACAGCCTGCAGCAGCGCATTGCCCTGATCAATCAAGCGCTACCACCTGGCGTGAGTTTCGAGCCATTTTATGATCAATCTGATTTAGTCAACCAAGCTGTGATGACGGTCGCACAAGCGCTGGCCTTGGCGTTTGTGTTTATTGTGGTGATATTGGCACTGTTTCTTATGAATTTAAGCGCCACCTTTTTAGTGCTTATTTCTATTCCTATTGCTATCGCGATGGCGCTGATGATGATGACTTGGCTGGGGATATCAGCCAACTTGATGTCATTGGGGGGCATTGCCGTGGCCATTGGTATGCTAGTAGATGGCTCTGTGGTGATGGTAGAAAATATTTGTAAGCGCATAGAAACAAGTTCGCAGCAGCAACACTCGGTAATCGCCGTGGTACGCTCTGCGGCCAAACAGGTGGTGAGACCGATATTTTTTGCAACCGCTATTATTCTGTTGGTGTTCACGCCCTTGTTTAGTTTTGTCGGTGTGGAAGCGAAATTATTTCAACCCATGGCAATCAGTATTATGTTGGCCTTGGTGGCCGCAGTGATAGTCGCCCTTGTGGTGGTACCTGCGCTGGCCTGCATCGTGTTTCGCCATGGCAATAGCCTCAAGCCAAGCGCGGTGGTGAGAAGCATTGAGCGTGGTTATCGCATCGCATTACCCTGGGTGTTACAACAGCGTAAGCTATTATACCTAGCGGTATTGAGTGTGGTACTGGCCTCTGGTTGGGTTTTTAATAAGCTGGGTACTGAATTTGTGCCAGAACTGGAGGAAGGAACGCTGAACTTGCGGGTAACGTTAGCCCCATCTGCTAGTTTAGACACTGCGCTAAGCTTGGCCCCCAAGCTTGAACAGACTTTGCTGAGTTTTCCTGAAGTGACATACGCCCTGAGTCGCATTGGTCGAGCCGAAGTCGGTGGCGATCCTGAGCCGGTGAACAACATTGAAATTTATATTGGTTTAAAGCCGCCTTCACAGTGGCAATCCGCCAGTAGTCGAGAAGCATTACAGCATCTAATGGAAGAAAAACTGGCGCAATTTCCAGGTCTGCTGTTCAATTTTTCTCAACCTATTGCCACCCGAGTGGATGAACTGTTATCAGGGGTAAAAGCACAGTTAGCAATAAAATTGTTTGGCCCAGACTTGAAAGTACTGGCCAACAAAGGGCGTGAGATAGAGGCGCTGGTGTCACAAGTAGAGGGCACCGCAGCGGTACAGCTGGAGCAAATCGCTGGTGAAGCACAGCTGGTGATCACACCAAAGCGCCAAGCTTTGTCACGGTATGGTCTTGCGGTAAATGACATTATGGCGATTGTTCAGCAGGGCATTGGCGGTGCCACGGCAGGACAAATCATCAATGGTAATGAGCGCTATGATATTGTAGTTAGGCTGGCCAAGCAGCAACGTAATAGCCAAGCGGCAATCAAGGCCATTCGTTTGCAATCTAAGACAGGGGCATGGCTGCGCTTAGAGGACGTGGCGGAAGTGGAGTATCAGTCTGGGCCACCGCAGATCAGACGCGATGATGTTCAGCGTCGCGTGGTGGTACAAGCCAATGTCAGTGACCGCGACATGGGCAGTGTGGTGAGCGATATTCGCAACCTGATTGCCACTAAAGCCGATTTACCTCCAGGCTATACCATAGAAATCGGCGGTCAATATGAAAATCAGCAACGGGCACAGCAGCGCCTGTTGTTGGTGGTTCCAGCATCGTTGGGGCTAATTGCTATGTTACTCTACTTTGCCTTTGCCTCATTTAAGCAAGCGTTATTGATATTAGTGAACGTGCCCTTGGCAATGGTAGGTGGTGTGTTTTCATTGTATTGGTCAGGGCAATATTTGTCGGTACCGGGCTCGGTTGGCTTTATTACTTTATTTGGTGTAGCTGTGCTCAATGGCGTGGTGTTGGTGGCAAGCATAAACCAACAGCTGCAGCAAACAAGCACTGTCAACGATGCCATTATCGCAGGGGCAACATCGCGTTTGCGGCCAGTGTTAATGACGGCGCTGACATCGGCCCTTGGCCTGCTGCCAATGCTCATGGCCACGGGAGTAGGGGCAGAGATCCAAAAGCCATTGGCGAGTGTGATCATCGGTGGCTTAGCGACATCCACGTTGCTGACGTTATTTGTGCTGCCGGCGTTGTATCATTTATGCTCTAAATACAGCACCTCATCTTAGTGGACAAACGCACGCTAAGTTGCCAAATTAAAGGCAGTGACACTTAGCGTGCGGATCATAATAAAGTAAGCAGACGTTTTTTAATGAACGCGGGAGTGGTAATGACACATTCACACCATCACCATCATGGTAATCACTTGGGCTGGGCTGTATTGGTTAATGTTTTACTCAGTGTGGCGCAAGTAATTGGTGGCGTACTTTCTGGTAGTTTGTCTTTGGTGGCAGATGCCTTACATAACTTAAGTGATGCCGGGGCATTGGTTATCGCTTTAGTGGCGCAAAAAATTGCTAAAAAACCGGCTTCAATGCAATTAACTTACGGCTATCAGCGCGCTGAAATAATAGGAGCTTTGCTTAACAGTGCTTCGTTAATTATTATAGGCTTTTATTTGCTCAGCGAAGCCATTGCGCGTTTCATTAACCCCGAGCCCATTAATGGTTGGATTGTTGTGTGGCTAGCAGGCTTAGCACTGGTAGTCGATGTCATCACCGCGCTTATTACCTACGCCGCCGGCGCTAAAACCAGTCTCAATATCCGCGCCGCCTTTATTCATAATGTATCGGATGCTGCGGCGTCGGTTGGGGTGATCATTGCCGGTACTCTGATCATCTTATATCAGTGGTATGTGGTTGACTTAATTGCCACTGTGATTATATCTGGATACGTCATTTACCATGGTCTGGCGCTGAGCAAGAGCAGCATTGCCATCCTGATGCAGGCCACGCCTGATAACGTCGATATTAAAGCCTTGAAAGCGTTTATTGAACAACATGACAACGTCGAAGCGGTGCATCACCTTCATGCTTGGCAGCTCAATGAGCACGATTGCATTTTAGAAGCGCAGGTAAAGGTAAAAAACAGTCCGTCGCAAGCAACATTGAATGCGATTAAGTTGGGGCTAGAGCAACAGTTTGATTTAACCCACACCACCATTGAGTTATCACAAACCCTAAGCGAGCCCGATAACTGTGTCAGCGTGAATTAACCATCAATAGCTTTGACAAAGAAGTACTATTCAGTGCCAAAAGTGGCTAGTATGTATTACTGATGCTGTTTAAGCTTACGGCAACAGCAACTGAGAGTAAGAATGATGTATTCAGCTAAAACCTGCTCACAAGCCAGGCATAGCCGTGATGCTAGGTTCGATGGCCTATTTTTTGTCGCAGTCAAAAGCACAGGGATCTACTGTCGTCCTATTTGTCCAGCTCCGGCGGCCAAAGAGCAAAACGTCGAATATTACCGTTATGCCCATAATGCGGCGCAAGCGGGTTTCCGCCCTTGTATTCGCTGTCGCCCAGACAGTGCCCCTGGCAGTTATGCATGGTTAGGTAACGAAACTACCGCGGTAAGGGCACAAAAGCTCATTGATGAAGGTGCCTTACTAACAGACTCTACTGTCGATTTAGCAGCACGCTTAGGGATCTCGACTCGGTACTTAAATAAGGTATTTGCCCAATACCTAGGCACCAGCCCAAAACAATACGCTTTATACCAACAGTGCGATTTGGCCAAGCAGTTGCTGCAACAAAGTAATTTAGACATCACCACGGTGGCATTTGCTGCCGGATTTAACTCGGTGAGGCGCTTTAATGATGCGTTTTTAAAAGCCTATCAACTGAGCCCCAGTCAACTGCGAAAAAACACTACGGCGGAAACTAGCATCACTGTCTACGTGTATTATCGTCCGCCCTATAATTGGCAAAGTATGCATCGCTTTTTAAGTAGCCGGATCATTGCCGGATTGGAGTGGCTCGGTGACAACAGCTATGGCCGCACTGTGACGCTCGGGGGCAGCAAAGGCCAATTTACTGCAACTATAGAGCCAAGCCAGCACCGCTTCAAAGTAGCGGTAGAAATAGCTGACGTCAGGCAATTATATCGTCTATTGGCACAGATCCGCCGAGTGCTGGATGTCAGTGCCGATACCGAGTTTATTGAGGCTCATCTGCACCGTGCTGCGCCATCGCTGCCGTTACAACAAGGCCTTAGACTGCCGGGAATATGGCATGAGTTTGAAGCCGGAATACGGGCTATTTTAGGGCAGCAGATAAGTGTCACTGCAGCAAAGAATTTACTCACCACGTTTATTCATGAGCTCGGCGAGCAAGACGGTCGGGGTCATTACTTTTTCCCAAGCCCTGCTGCCATTGCCGCCAGTGATCTTGCCTTTTTTAAAATGCCACAGCGACGCAAAGATGCCCTGCGAGCCTTTGCCAGCTATTACCAAGACGTTGAGCACCAACCGCTTGATACTTGGCTGGATATTAAAGGCGTTGGGCCTTGGACCGTTGACTACGCCAAAATGCGTGGTCTTAGCCACCCTGATATTTACCTAGGTGGTGATTTGGGGGTGAAAAAGGCCATGGCGCAATCCTCCGAGGGGATTGATATTAATGCCTGTGCGCCATTTCGCTCGTACTTAACCTTTCAACTATGGCAACAACTATGAATCTCGAAACCTCGTTAGACTCACCCACTGGTCAGTGGATTATTCAGGCTTCCGAGCTGGGGGTAAGTTATGTGGGCTTTTATCCCAAACAGCGCTACCCTCAGGGGGAAAATACGCATTTACTGGCCGCTCAGCAGCAACTAAGTGAGTACTTTAGCGGCGCTCGTCGTCAATTTGACTTATCCTTTGATGTAAGTGGCACCCCATTTCAACAGCAAGTGTGGCGCTTGCTTGCTTGCATTCCCTTTGGCGAGACCCAAAGTTATGGCTGGATTGCTCAGCAATTGGGTAAGCCCAAAGCAGTGCGCGCGGTGGGGGCGGCTAATGGTAAAAATCCGCTCAGTATCGTGATACCTTGTCATCGCGTGATTGGGGCCAATGGCAAATTAACCGGTTATGCCGGTGGATTAGCCGCGAAACAGTGGTTATTACAGCACGAGGGGGCAAGTTGGTGTGAATAGGTTATACTGACTATAACCTAACTGAGGAGGTTGCGTGCGCTATTTGTTGGTCACATTATGGTTAGCTGTTTGCGTCCCTGTTCAGGCCGGCACCCTGGTTCGCTTTTGTTATGAAGACAAAGACGCACCGCCTTTTATTCATGGTGCGGGACTAAAGGTCCCGGCAAGCAACCCAGGTCTCAGTATTGAGTTAGTGCAAACTATCGACGCTTTGGTACCCGAAGTTAAGTTTGAGTATGTCCGCAAGCCATGGAATCGTTGCCTACATGAGTTACAACAAGGTAAGGTGGATGCGGTTTTGGCCAGCTATCGCCAAGAGCGGGAATCATTTATGACTTACCCAAAAAATAGCGACGGCAGTTTGGCAGAGCAATACGCAGTAAATCGCATCGGCAGTTGCCTATTGCAACACAAGCAAAATGTTGCGCCACTCAACGTCAATAAGAGGTTGCGCCTAGCCATTCCTCGTGGCTATGCCGTCAAGGGCTTGTTACCCAGCAATTATTCTATATTAGATACTGATTCATTACCCCAAGCAATACGGTTAGTGGAACAAGGTTTATTGGATGCTACGGTTGGTTTATGCCAAATAGGCAACATGGCTATTGAGCTTGCGCCAGCGTTTGCACAGCTCAAAGCGGTTTATCCGCCGTTAGAGGTGAGCTATGGTTTCGTTAGCTTTTCGCGGCAGTTTTATGGTCAATATCAGGACGCAAGCAGGCTGATTTGGCAAGCCAGCCTGCAAATCGATTTAGATCAAATGTATCAAGCCTATTTATTGCAGCAATCTTCGCCGTAGACCTTTTACTGGATTGCCAGTAAACTGACGCGAAATTTTTTACGCAATGAATCACTATGGCTCAGCTCTACTTTTACTACTCAGCAATGAACGCTGGAAAATCAACCACTTTATTACAGTCCGCCTTCAATTACAGAGAGCGCGGTATGCAGCCCTTTATTATTACCGCAGCGATAGATAACCGCGCCGGAGTGGGCAAAGTGGCCTCACGGATTGGTCTTGAAGCAGAAGCCCATGTGTTTGATGCACAAACGGATGTTAAAGCTATGCTGGCCGCTCAGCATACGCAAAGTAAGCTTGATTGCGTATTAGTGGATGAATGTCAGTTTTTAACCAAGGCACAAGTGGAGCAATTAACGGACATCGTTGATGAACTTAAAATACCAGTACTGTGCTATGGACTGCGCACGGACTTTCGCGGCGAACTGTTCGAAGGGTCACAATACTTGTTGGCTTGGGCCGATAAACTCATTGAATTAAAAACCGTGTGTCATTGTGGTCGTAAAGCGAACCGAGTACTGCGAACCGATGAGCGTGGTAATGCGATTGCCAGTGGCGATCAAGTGGTTATCGGAGGCAATGATAAGTACGTCTCTTTATGCCGCAAACATTACAAAGCAGCATTAACACAATAACTTCTTTTGGCGCATGAAAAAGTCTTAGGCTAGCGTGCAAAACCTACAATAATTGCCTTACTAAGTTTGGTAAATCCATGCTTATGTACCATGCTTAGAGCAGTATTGATAGGAGCCTCATTGCTATGAATCAACCGCTGTCTTTTCTGCGCCCAAGCGAGCCTCAAGAGGCCGAGCCCAAATCCAATGTGCCGCCATGGGTTGTGTTAGTGGTCGATGACGACCCTGAAATTCATGGGGTCACTAAATTGGTGCTCGCCGGCTACCGATTTGAGTTGCGGCCATTGCAGCTTTTACATGCCTACAGTAAAGCTGAGGCCATTGAGATGATGTCTGCACGCGAGGACATTGCTCTAATATTGCTCGACGTCATTATGGAAACCGAAGAGGCGGGCCTTGAGTGCGTGCAATACATCAGAGAGCAGCTCGGCAACAGCAAAGTCCGCATTGTATTGAGAACGGGTCAGCCTGGCAGTATTCCAGAGCATGAACTGATGCTGCGCTATGACATCAATGACTATAAACATAAAACCGATCTCACCAAGTCGCGCTTATTCACTACCTTAACCAGTTCTTTGCGATCGTATAAAGATATTTTGCGGCTGCAGTCACTGAGCCAAGAACTCAGCGCACTGAACGATGGCCTGGAACAAAAAGTGAAGCAACGTACGCACGAGCTAGAGTCTTCCAACCAAGCCTTGCGCGACGCCTATCAACGTATAGAACAACAGCAACAAGCCTTAATCCAGTCAGAAAAGCTCGCTTCGGTGGGGCAACTTGCGGCGGGGGTGGCCCATGAAATAAACAATCCGTTGGGCTACTTAAAAGGCAATTTAGAATTTGTCCAAGGCACTTTGGTTAAGTTGTCTAAGGCATGGCAACAAATGGCTAATGAGCCAAGCTTAACGCCAGAGTGCACCGCTGCGTTGGCGCAGTTAGAGCAAAGTTATCAATTAAACTGGGCGCTCAGTGAAAGCGACGACGTAATGGCGGAAATGCACACTGGCCTAGACCGGATCCAAGCCATTGTTAAAGAGCTGAGCGTGTTTTTTGAGACCAACCAAACGCAATTTCAACAGGTGGATTTTGCCAGTCAAGTGTTGGATGCAGCACTGATGAACTTACAGCTTGCCGGAGTGGACCCTACGCTTATCAAGCGTAATGAGATTCAGCCGCTCGAGATCACGTGTGCCCCGGCGTTGTTAGAGCACGCCATTTTTTGTTTACTACAAAATGCCCTAGAGAGCTTTGGCCGCCAGCGTCAAGCCGTAGAGCTGCACACCGCGGTTACTAACAATAGCTTACAGATCACCATTAGCGACCGTGGTGCGGGGATTGCCAATGACGATATCCACCGTATCTTTGACCCCTTCTTTACCACCAAAGCCTCAGGGAATCATGCCGGCTTAGGATTAACTGTGGCCACTAATATTGTTAAAGCACACGGTGGTGATTTACATATTCGCTCAAGCTTAGGTGAAGGCACCACAGCGGTGCTTGAAATACCAATAAGTTAACGCACAGCTATCAAACTGTACGCAGCGGACAGAAAAACTGTCCGCGGACACTTTACCTCTTACCTTAAATTATAAAAACCAAATTAAATCAGGAGGTTAAAAGTTGGCATGAAGCTGGTATCTGTTTATCCCAGATGAACGAATTGCAGGATACTAACATGCTGACACTGATTTTTTTCCTTTCCCCAAGTGTGGTCCTTATGGTGGCCGCGGTATTTGAGCTGTTTGCTTTTTACAGCGGAGGTAAAACACTGTGATAAAAGATACCAGTTCGCAAGATACTCCAGTAGCACAGCACACAGGCAAGCGGCGCATTTTAGTCTGGCTAATTATCAGCATGAGTGCGGCATTGTTGCTCGCTTATGTGTGGTTAAATGAACATGGAGCGACAAATTCGGTGGCTAAGGAGCGTATACAAATTGCAGAGGTAGCCAGTGGCAGCTTTACCAGAGACATAGCCGCAACCGGTATTATTGTTGCTGCCAATGCCCCACAAATATACAGCCCTGAGAGTGGCTATGTTTCCCTTAAAGTGAAAGCGGGTGACAGCGTCACTAAAGGCCAAGTGCTGGCGACGGTTGATAGTCCCGCACTGACTAACCGTTTACAACAAGAGCAAGCGGAACTAGAGCGCTTAAAAGGGGTATTGGAGGGGAAAAAGTTGGATGTCAGAAGGCAAAACCTGACCCTCAATCGCACTTTAGAGCTGGCAAAAGTGGAGCTTTTAGCAGCACAGCGAGAAGACCGCCGAGCACAGCTCTCCATTGCCAAAAACCTCATCAGTCAAATCGACTTAGAGGAAGCACAGGATGATTTAGCTCGGGCTAAATTGAATTATGCCCATGCCGAGCAAGAAGTGGCTCTGGGTAAAGACACCTTGGCTTTTGAGCTTAAATCAGTGGCGAACCAGCTTGAGCGGCAACAGCTTATTGTTGCGGAATTACAACGCAAGGTAGCCAGCTTAAATGTGGTGGCACCGGTGTCGGCGATTGTGGGCAATTTATTGGTTGAGCATAAAGCCTCGGTTTCGGCTAACGAAGGTTTGATGAAGCTGGTGGATTTAAGTGCTTATGAGGCAGAGCTACAGGTACCTGAAAGTTACGCCCAAGAATTAGGGTTGGGCATGACGGTTGAACTGAAAATAGGCAACGACACCATTGCTGGACGTTTATCGGCTATTTCACCGGAGGTGAATAATCGCGAAGTCACTACCCGAGTTCGGTTTTCAGATCAGCAGGTCTCAGGGATACGACAAAACCAGCGGTTATCGGCACGAATTTTATTGGAGCACAAAGACAACACCCTGAAAGTCAGACGTGGGGCCTTTATGAATGCCGGTGGGCACGTTGCTTATAAGCTCGAGGGCGAAGTGGCAAAACGGGTAGAAATCACCACTGGAACCAGCAGTATCAGTGAAGTAGAAATCATTGCGGGGCTACAGCCTGGCGATCAAATTATTATCAGTAACTACGATGACTTTGAGCGTGCTCCTCGTATTTTATTAAGATAAAAATAAGTGAGAACAATATGTTAGAAATGAATAATGTGGGCAAAGTCTATCAAACAGAAATGGTGCAAACCCATGCCTTAAAAGGCTTTAATTTACAGGTAAATGAAGGCGAGTTTATTGCCGTAACCGGGCCATCTGGCTCTGGCAAAACCACGTTTCTGAACATCGCCGGCATGTTGGAAAACTACAGCAGTGGCCGTTACCTGCTTGATGGCATTGATGTTGGTAAACTCAATGACAATCAACGTGCAGACCTAAGAAACCAAAAAATTGGCTTTATCTTTCAAGGTTTTAACCTTATTCCTGATTTAAACTTATACGAGAACGTAGAAGTGCCATTGCGATACCGTGGTATTAAGGCTGCCGAGCGTAAGCGCCGTATTGAACGCTGCCTGGAACAAGTGGGATTGGCCGGCCGTGCTAAACATCTGCCGCAGCAGCTTTCAGGAGGCCAGCAACAGCGTGTGGCCATTGCTCGAGCATTGGCTGGCGAACCGCGCTTTTTACTTGCGGATGAGCCCACTGGTAATCTCGACAGCCTCATGGCACGGCAAGTGATGGAATTGCTTGAGCAAATTAATCGCGATGGCGCCACCATTGTGATGGTGACGCACGACCCTGAGCTTGCTCGTCGAACACCACGAAATATTCAGATTGTGGATGGTCAAGTAGCGGACTTTACCTTGTACCAAGGGAGTCCTAACAGCGAACAAGCCGCGCCAATAGGAGCCTAAATCATGTTTAGCCATTATCTCGATTTAGCTTGGCGCAGTCTCAAAGCAACGCCTTTGGCGACCGCACTAATGACGCTGGCGATTGCCATTGGCATTGGTGTCACTATGGTGAGCTTATCGGTTTATCATATGATGTCTGCGGATCCCATTCCCAGTAAGAGCAGTCAATTACATGCAGTACAACTACAGACCATGGATGAGGGCAATACTTATCACACCTCCGATGATATTCCCTACCAGCTGACCTTTCAGGATGCCAGCAACCTGTATCAAAATTTAGAGGTTGATAACAAAGTCGCCATGTTCAAGTCGGGCTTTGCTATTCATATCAATGACCCTAAAGTGACGCCTTTATTGCAAGAAACGCGACTCACCACCAGAGAGTTTTTCAATATGTTTGCTTTGCAGTTTTTACACGGTGGTGCTTGGAGCCAAGAGCAAGCTGAAAACATCGCCCCAGTGGTGGTGATAGATGAAACCATTGCCCAAAAGTTGTTTGCGCGTACCGACGTTGTTGGTGAGAACATTTACCTGGCTCAGCAGCGCTATCAAGTGGTGGGAGTGACAAAAGAGTGGCAGCCCACAGTAAAAATGTACGACCTCAATAATGGTGCTTTTGATTATGCTGAGCGGATTTTTATTCCATTTAGTCATGCCGGCGCTTATGAAATTGATACTTGGGGCAACACCAATGGCTGGAAACGTGAAGATATTCAAAATTACAAGGATAAGATGAATTCTGAGTTGCTGTGGACGCAATTTTGGGTAGAGCTGAGCAGTGACAACGAAAAACAAGCAATACAGACCCAGTTAAGCAACTACATTGGAGGGCAACAAGCATTAGGCCGATTTAACAGTGAGGCCCCTAAAGCGGTTCTGCGTAACGTCAATGAGTGGTTAAGCTACAATGCCGTGGTCAGTGAAGACAACAAGGTGATGATAGGGTTGAGCTTTATGTTTTTGGCCGTGTGTTTAGCCAATATTCTCGGCTTATTGCTAGCAAAGTTCTTGAAAAGAGCGCCAGATGTTGGGGTACGCCGTGCCCTTGGCGCTAGTAAAGTGCAAGTATTTTATCAGCACCTTGTTGAAGTGGCCGTACTCGGTTTAATTGGCGGTGTAGTTGGTATAGCGCTGGCACAATTGGGGCTTTGGGGGATCCGGGCTACCAATCACCTGTACCAAAGCATTGCCACAATGGATCTGAGTATGCTCTTAGCAGCGCCCATGATTGCCATTACAACCTGCATCATTGCAGGCCTTTACCCGGCTTATGTGGTGTGCAGAACATCCCCGGCCAGTTATTTAAAAGTGCAATAAGGAGTGAATGATGTTGGAACTAAAACCGATTTTTAATGCTTTGTTGCGCGCTAAAGTAGGTGCCATATTGGCGATTTTACAACTGGCCTTGACCTTGGCGATTGTCAGCAATTCGCTGTCGATAGTCAGTGAGCGGGTAAGCTATTTAAACAAACCAACAGGTTATCCAGAAGAGGCCATTTTTAAGCTTAACACCTTATCGTTCGAACAGGACTACGATGCCAACCAACAACTGATCGCCGATGAGCAAACTTTAAAGCGCATACCCGGAGTTATTGACGCCGTTGCCGTTAGTTCTGTTCCCTTGTCTGGCGGCGGCAGCAATTCGATGTTTAGCCTTTCACCTGATGAAAACAGCAAAAAAATCCATGCAGGGCATCTTTATGCCAATAAACAAGTCATTGATACCATGGGCGTAAAACTGATCGCGGGTCGTAACTTTTCTGCAGATGATGTTTTGATCACCAATGAATATGCTGAGCAACCCGATGTGGTGATCGTTAGCAAAGCATTTGCAGATGAGCTATTTGGTAAGGGCAAAGGGCTCGGAGAAACCGTTTATTTTGCCGGTGAACCGACAAAAGTGATAGGGATAGTTGAGCGCATGACGAATGCTTGGCCGCGCAGCAGTAATGCCGATCGTCTTATTGTCTTCCCAATGGTAAACGCAGGACCATTTCAGATGTTTATAGTCAGAACCGAACCTGAAAAGCGCGCAGAGGTGATGAAGCAAGTAGAGGCCACATTATTACGCGAAAACCCCAATCGCGTGGTAACCGATATAAAAGGGCTGGATGAGAAAAAAGCCCGCTACAATGCCAAGGACCTGCTGATGCTTAGAATGTTAATTGTGCTTATCACCGCACTGGTGGTGGTGACGGCGCTTGGGATCTTTGGCTTGACGCAATTTAATATTAGCAAAAGGACCAAGCAAATTGGCACTCGCCGTGCGCTTGGGGCCAGAAAGTCAGCTATTGTGCGATATTTTATTGTTGAAAACACCATGGTGTGCTTGGTGGGTCTAGTGATAGGTAGTGTGGCGACTTTTTATTTGGGGCAGCAATTGATGCGCTTATATTCCGTTCCGGCGTTAGAGGTTGGTTATGTCTTGGTCACCGCAGTGGGCTTGATATTGTTGACCTTGTTGGCGGCGTACTTCCCGGCAAGAAAAGCGGCGGATATTTCGCCCAGTATTGCGACCCGAAGTGTCTAATTGGTGTATATTGCTGTGCTAGAATCCTACTATTGCACAGCAATGGATATAAAAATAAATAATGATGGATAAAATTTTACTGGTTGATGATAACCCTGCGGTGCTCGATTCATTATCACTGCTGTTGGAGTTACATGACTTTCAGGTGGTGACCGCGGCGTCGCCGCTTGAGGCCATCAAAGTAGTGTCTTATCAAGACATTGCTTTGGTGATCCAAGACATGAACTTTTCTGCTGATACTACGTCGGGGGAAGAGGGCATTGGTTTATTTCATCAACTCAAAGCCATTAATGGCGGTTTACCGATCATCTTGCTCACTGCGTGGACGGAGCTGGAAACCGCAGTTGAGTTAGTCAAAGCCGGGGCGGCCGATTATTTGGCAAAACCATGGGATGATACCAAGCTCATCACCAGTGTGACTAACTTAGTGGCGCTTGGGAAAGCACAGCAACGGCTTGCCACTTTGCAGCAAAAAGAACAAGAGCGTAAGGCATTTAGCCAAGCCGCTCAGTTGTGTGGTGTGATCTATGAAAGTGCTGCGATGCAGCGGCTCATTGATATGGCACTGCAAGTGGCCAAGTCGGATGTGTCGGTGTTGATCACCGGGCCGAACGGCAGTGGTAAGGAAAAAATCGCAGAAATCGTACAAGCGAACTCCGCGCTTGCTGAGCAGGCTTTTGTTAAGGTTAATGCCGGCGCATTGCCCAGTGATCTGTTAGAAGCTGAGTTGTTTGGTGCCGAAAGTGGGGCTTACACAGGGGCTAACAAACAGCGCATTGGTCGCTTTGAAGCAGCAGATAATGGCACCTTGTTTTTAGATGAAATTGGTAATTTACCTTTGTCTGGCCAAACCAAGTTATTGCGTGTTTTACAAAGTGGCGAATTTGAACGCTTAGGTTCCGTGCAAACACAACGGGTGAAAGTCAGAATGATCTCGGCGACCAATGCCGACTTAGCGTCCGACATTGCGGCAGGGCGTTTTCGTGAAGACCTATACTATCGCTTAAATGTGATTGAATTAGCGGTGCCCCCTTTGTCGCAGCGTCGCGATGATATCCTGCCTTTAGTTCAGTACTTTTTGCCACAACATACCATCAGCGCCGAGGCCCGCAAGATGTTGCTAGAGTACACTTGGCCTGGCAATGTCAGAGAACTTGAAAATGCCTGTAAACGGGCCGCGGTACTAAATCCAAATGGTGAGCTTAGTAGTCACGATTTTGGCATAGACAACAGCGAACGCCTGTCGGTGAAGACCAATACTGCAGTCAGTATAGAGCCCAGCAAGGCGGAAATTGAGGCCGCACTGCGCACTCACATGGGCGTTATTGCTAAGGTTGCCAGGCAGTTTAATATGAGTCGTCAAGCCTTGTATCGGCGGCTGCAAAAATTTGGCATAGAGTATTAAGGTGAGTCATGTTGTCATTTAAACACAATGCAGCCATCCTCGCCATGAGTGTGTTCAGTGCTTTTATTCCAGCTTGGTTTTTATTGCCAGAACCCATGTGGGTGGCAGTGACAGCCGTGATTGTCTTTGTCTGTGCTTTGGTAATGCAAATGCTGCTGTTACGCTCACGCAGAGCCGCATGGCAAGCTCTAGAAGTTGGCTTACTAAATTTTAAAGACGGGGAATTTACTACCGCTATCCACTATCAAGCTGACAATGAACTGGGCCAGCTTTGTCAGCTATTTAATGATACTGCAGCGCAATTAAGACAAGAAAAACAGTGGTTGTATCAACGTGAATTAATGCTAGATAAGGTGCTAGAAACGTCACCTCAAGTGCTGGTGTTAGTCGATTCTAATGATCGCGTGATATTTGCCAATAGCAGTGCTAAAACGTTTTTTAACCACCCACATCGCCTAGAAGGAGAGCGTTTTTCGGTATTGCTTGATGCACTGTCGAGCGAGCTAAAACAAGCAGCTAGCAAACGACTTGACGGCTTGTTTTCCATGGCAACAGCGGGCGGCGAGTCACATATGTGGCATCTGGCCAATGGTGAATTGCTACTCAATAATCACTACCATCACTTATATATTTTCAAACAATTCACACGAGAATTGAGCCGCCAAGAAGTGCAGGTGTGGAAAAAAGTTATCCGTATCATTAGTCATGAACTGAATAACTCTTTGGGGCCTATTTCGTCCATGTTGCACAGTGGCCAAATTCTCTCTGAGCGCTTGGCTGAGCCAAAATTAAGCCGAGTATTTGCCACCATTGAAGAGCGTATTAAACATCTCAGTGAATTCGTTCAAGGTTATGGCAAGTTTGCCAAGCTGCCGTCGCCGAAGTTGCAGACCGTCAATTTTCATAAGCTTTGCAATGATTTACAGCAGCAGTGGTCGTTTCGCTGTGAATTACAGCAGCAACAACTTTTGGCAGATGAAACCCAAATTGAGCAATTGCTGATTAACTTAATTAAAAATGCCGTTGAATCAGGCTCTGCAGCCCAAGATATAGCTATTAAAACAAAGCAACAAGGGAACCAAGTGATCATTCATGTGATGGACCGCGGCGAAGGGATGAGCGATGCGGTGATGGCCAATGCACTGATCCCATTTTATTCCACCAAGTCCAGCGGCACGGGTTTAGGCTTGGCGCTGTGTCGTGAGATAGTGGAAGCCCATCACGGTCAAATTAGTTTGTTTAATCGCAAAGATAAGGGCTTGTGTGTTGAGGTGCGGTTACCCAACCAGAGTAATGCACCTGACAAAGTAAGCGCTTAAGGTATTACAAAACAAACTTCAGTAGTCTTGCGCGAGCTACTTAGGTGGATCAATTGCATGATTAATACTGGTGTTGAGTCGAAACCAGCCGGCAATCGAGTAACGTTTTTGATTGGCAACCAGTACTTCATGGGGAAACTCATCACTGAGAAAGGTCACCAAAGTGCCATAATTAGGCACTACTTTGGTGTAAACCTGTTGCTGGTCTTGTGGCTGATACACCACCAATTCGCCGCCATTGTCAGCCGACCAGTCTTGATTTAAATACAGTACAGTAGTGAGAATGCGATTCGCTTTACCTTTAAAGGCATCTAAGTGCTTTTTATAAAAAGCGCCTGGAGGATAAACGGCGAAGTGGCTCTCATAGCTAAATAATCCCATAAACAAGCGGCGATTCAGAAAGATTTTGAGTTCATCCATGTAATTCAGCCAAGCCGCCTCTAGTTCATGATTGCTGTCCAGCCAGTGAATTTTATCACGGCGGATTTTAGCATTGGTTTCATGCTCTTGAAGTCGGCCTATGCCCGCTTGCTTTAAATCGTCTTGGCTTAAGTTGGTGATCCTTTGACTTAATTTAGACAGGATATGGGCTGGGACCAAGTTGGTTTGGATACTGATCCCGTCGCGCTGAATGTCTTGTGCCAGCTGTTCAAAGGGGAATTCGATGTCTAAATTTAGCAATGTTTTGAGCCTCTATTTTAGTTGAGACTCTTTTACAGTTAAACCCTTTGATTATCCAACAAGTTAATTTTACCTTGTCGATAAGCGGATTTTGTCGATGATGACGTCACTGGCTGCCTCAATTAAATCAAGCACCTGTTCAAAGCCATGCTCGCCGCCATAGTAGGGATCTGGTACCTCAGTTTGGTCTGCTTCACCATAGTCTAAAAACAACTTAATTTTGTGTTGATATTGCTTTGGGCATTGCGCCATTAAGTCTTGGTAATTGGCCTTATCGGCACACAGCAGCAAATCAAACTCAGTAAAGTCGCTGGGCTTCACAGGTTGCGCTTGCATGGCGCTAAAATCGTAACCGCGAGCTTCTCCGGCAGCCACACTGCGGGGGTCTGGCGGGTTGCCTTGGTGGTAGCTAATGGTGCCAGCTGATTCAACACGAACAGTTAACCCTGCCTGAGCAAGGCGTTTTTTTAATATCGCTTCCATGGTCGGTGAGCGGCATATATTGCCCATGCACACCACTAAAATCGCATTAATCTGACTCATACTGTGGTTTCCAAATAAATAAAATAACGGCCACTATAGTAACCATTTTTTATTGTGCGACAAAATACGCGACGGCAATGGCTGCCGCCGATAGAACACTAACTAGTTTGGCAGGTTTTCGTGGGGGCCGAATACTTCATAAAAAATTTGACTTGGGTTGACGCCAAGGGCCAGAAGCTGTGCCTTAATTTCAGCCATAAAGCCAACCGGACCACATAAGTAAAATTCACCCTGTTGCAGTGGTAAGCGATGCTGCATTGAACTTAATGCCATTGTGCCTTGGATAGCATTGGCGCCACCAGATTCCAGCCAATACTGGTATTGAAACTGGCTAATTTGCTTTCCAGCGGCAAGGATTTCATCATCAAAGCCTAGTTCTTCAGCAGTGCGGTTAGCGTGAAGAAACACCGCTGGTATATCGGTGAGTTGTGTTTTATGTGTGGCCAGCATACTCAGCATCGGCGTGATCCCAACGCCAGCACTAATATACACTTTAGCTTTGCTGTTAAGGTTGAGGGTAAAATCGCCCGCTGGTGCTGAAAGGGAGAGACGAGCACCAGGTTCTAGGGTATGAAGGTATTGCGAAACTTGACCATCGCGCTTTACCGAAATACGCAGATATTCATGCTGCGCGGCTGCAGATAAAGAGTACTGACGAATTTGCTGCAAGCCGGCGATCTCTTTGGGCACAAACACAGAGACAAACTGACCTGGTGCGAAATTGGGCAAAGCACCCTCGTCGCTGGGTTTGAGATAAAAGCTTTTTACCGATGGGGTGTGGTTAACCACCTCCATCAGGGTAAATTCACGTTGACCTTGCCAGCCCCCTGTTTGCTTCGCAAAAGTCTCTGATAAGCCGTGTTCCGCGCTAATAAAAAGGTCCGCCAAGTACTGGTAAGCCGCTTGCCACGCTTGCTCGATGTCATGACTAAATTGTTCGCCAAACTCAGCTTTAAGCGTAGCGATTAAATGATGACCAACAATGGTATAGTGCTCAGGTGCGATCCCCAAACTAACATGTTTGTGATTGATCCGAGTGATCGCGGTTTTTAGTGTCTCGGGCTCATCAATATAATGTGCATACGCCGCCAGCGCGGAAAATAAAGCCAAGGGTTGTTTGCCCGATTGTTGATGAGATTGGTTAAAAACTCCTTTGAGCTCGGGGTGATGGAAAAACAGACGGCGATAAAACTGCTGTGTGATTTAAGGGCCCACTTGGGCAAGCAGAGGGGCACTTTGTTTTACCAAAGCAATGGTGTTATTTGAAAGCATTTATCTCTCCAGATAATAATAGATAAGTAAACTTAACCGACATGTCCATCAATGCGTTTTTGCAGCAGCATTGGGGCGTAGGTGTAAAGAAATAAGGCAAAACCAAGAACCCAAACTAGGGCGCTTAAAAGCCAGCTCAGGTGAGGGCTGATAAAATGCCCAAGTAAGGCTCGAAGCAAGCCCGATGTAGCAATACAGCTATAAGCGACAGTAGTGACAAAGCCCGTCTCTAGGGCGCGGCCGGTATGGCCGAGAGTAACTCGTGACATCATCGCCAAAATCATCAATCCCATGCCAGTAATGGCAACAAGGTGAAGGTGACTTTTTACATGCTCGCTGGCCCAGCTGTTGCTATACGCAAGAAGTAATAAACCCAGAGCGACAGTCAGGTAAGATAAATACAACGACCATAATAACGGCACCTTGATGAGTTTGCGGTTAAACCAATCACAGGCTCTTTTCAGGTGTAATAGCGCTAAAATGGCTAACACAGTACTGAGAATAAAATGAGGTGCGCCTTTCATTTGCCAGAGGTAACTTGGTAAAGCCGCTAGGGCGACGATAAAAATACTGCGGTCAAGGCGCAGTGAGCGAGGAGCTTGTGGTGTATTCGTCCCCCGAGCAATAAAGAAAGGAATAACCCGGCCGCCAACCACGCCAATTAACAATAGGTAAGCCATTAAACTCGATTGCGCGATATCACTGACTAATTGGTAGTCTTGGCTGCGCAATAAGATGAGAAACAGGGCATTACAGCTGCAAAGTAGGGCAGTAATAAAAATAAACACCCGATTATGGCGCGACTGGGCGGTAATAATGACGTGGCTTAAGTTGATGATCACCAGCAGCCAAAACAGCATTTGTAAGCCTAAGGTGAAAGTAAGCCCCAGATCATTAATAAAAAAACTCAAGCGAGCAGCGAGCCAGACGCAACATAGCAACAGCAATGCTTTGCCATTTAGAGTCTGTTGTTGTGTCCAGTTTTTGGCTGCGGTCAGTAAAAAGCCAGCGACTACGGCGGCGACTACCCCAAACAACATCTCATGGACATGCCAAAAGGTGGCAGGGTAAGGGGCATGCCAGCTGATGTTTCCTGTCAGTATTAGCGCCCATACGCTAATACTGACTACACTGAGGCTAGCTGCCAATAAGAATAGCGGCCGAAAAGCCAGCATAAAGAGGGGCCAAGTAGAAATAGAACGCCACTGAAAAACGCGCCGGTTTGGTTCTTGTAATTGCAGTAAGCTCACTTAGCGCACCTCCATACCTAGTTGATAGAGGCAAACACAGCGACTAACGTAAGCTAATTTCACTACCGCGGCGATGACAATCGTTGCGATATGAGCAGTTATTTGTACTTCAAGCTCATAGTGCTCAGCACTAAAGTAACTGATATGTATAGTAACAATAAACAGCAATAGCGATAAAACTAAGGTGATATTGCTGTATTTCAGTAGTTGTTTTAGACGACTCATGGCAATGTTCTCAGAGGAATAGATAACGAGATATTGCAGAGAATAGGCCAGTTTTTATATCTATAATAATCAATTAGTTAAGTATTTTATATTGAGTTTTATGTTAATATGACCTACCTTGATTGGGTCTATAATTTATAATTAGGTCAAAATGACATGAATGGGGTGGAGTTATCGAAATTATTAGAGCTCAGTACCACCTTGTCGGCTCAGCTTCATTGTTATGAGGGGGAGGACGTAAAGCCCTTTGCTGAGTTGTTACTGCACGCGCTAGCGAACTGTATTGATTCTGATGCTGTTGCGGTGCTACAAGGCAATGAACATGCACTGGCGATTGTTGCTTGTCATGGCTTGAGCTCAGATGCCATTGGCCGTGAGTTTAGGTTATCTGAACAACCGCGTTTGGCGGCCATCGCTCGCGCTCAAGGAATGTGTCACTTTGCCGCAGACAGTGAGTTACCAGACCCTTATGACGGTCTGTTGTTGGCGGCATCGGATAGATTACCGGTTCATGCCTGTATGGGCTTTAGTGTGGTGGCAGACAACGCCATTTTAGCCGTCACCTTTGATAGTTTACAGCCGCAGCATTTTGCCGCCTACTCAAGGGTGTTCTTACAAACCCTACAGCACATTGTGGAGCATGCCAGTAAGCAGCTTATTCAGCTCATTACACTGAAACAGCAATTGCGCTCAAATACAGCGCAACGACCACACAATAGCGTTAAACAGCAGCGTTTAATTGGCGAGAGTGCGGTCATGTTGGCGTTGAAAAATGAAATAGCCATGGTGGCCGACTCTGAATTTAACGTATTGATCCAAGGTGATACAGGAACAGGTAAAGAGTTGGTAGCCAAGCGGGTGCATGAACTGTCACAACGTGCCAGTTCTCCTTTTGTGCAGGTAAATTGCGCCGCATTGCCCGACAGCATTGCTGAGAGTGAGCTGTTTGGTCATACCAAAGGGGCTTTTACTGGGGCTGATAAAGCCCGCCAAGGTAAATTTATGGCGGCAAACGGCGGCACCCTATTCCTCGATGAAGTGGGTGAGTTAAGCCTCAATCTGCAAAGTAAGTTACTCCGGGCTTTACAAGAGGGGGAGGTACAAGCGGTAGGATCTGATAAGGTGAATGTGGTTGATGTTAGAGTGGTTGCTGCCACTAACCGCGATCTGCAAAAAGCGGTGGCTGCAGGGAAGTTTCGTGCAGACTTGTTTCACCGCTTAAGTGTCTATCCATTGTTGTTGCCGACGTTATCTCAGCGCTTAGACGACGTGCCCTTGCTGGTGGGGTATTTTTTAGAACGCCTGCGTACCCGGCTCAACGTCAATCAGGTGGTGATGGCAAAAGCGGCGTTAAATCATTTGTTGCAGCATGATTGGCCGGGCAATGTCAGGGAGTTAGAGCACTACTTAAGCCGCGCGGCTTTAAAAGCCAAACACCAACAATGGCAAGCGGACATTATCGAGATCCAGCAGCAACACCTTGAACCCTTTGTCGCTGCAACCGCCAGTACAGCAGAGAAACCACAGAGTATTGCGCTCAGTCCCCAAAGCTCCATGAAAGCTGCCGTTGAGCAGTTACAAAAGCAACTTATTAGCCAAACTATGCAAAGCCATCACTGCAACTGGTCTGCTGCAGCAAGAGCGTTACAAATGGATCGGGCAAACCTAGTGAGGCTGGCTAAACGCTTAGGCATTGACGTAAAAAAGCAGCTACAGTAGCGAGTTAGGCTCAGGCTTTTAAAGGGAACCCTAAATGTAATAAAAATTGTTCTTAATACTCTTATAAGTTGTTTATTTTAAAAGAGTATATTAAGAAAACTGTTATTTTTATTTATTCTTGCGAAGCGCCAATAATGAACTAGGGTTAAGTGGCGTCATTAGAAATCTTTAGGGGGCCCTATGCAGGGTAACAAGCAAGTGATCACAGCACTGAACCAAGTGCTAACGCTAGAGCTAACGTCGATTAATCAGTTCTTCTTGCACGCCAGAATGTATAAAAACTGGGGCTTAGAAGAGCTTAACGAAAAAGCCTATAAAAAATCCATCAAGGACATGAAGCAAGCCGATGACTTAATTGAGCGCATCTTATTTCTCGAAGGTCTTCCCAATTTACAACACCTTGAAAAACTGCGCATTGGTGAACACACCGAAGAAATGATGGCATGCGACTTGGCCTTCGAGTTGGATCAACTACCGCAACTGCGCCAAGCCATTGCGCTTTGTGAAACCGAACAAGACTATGTCAGTCGCGACCTACTTGAGTCTATTTTAGAGTACGAAGAAGACTATGTAGATTGGCTGGAGACCCAACACTTCTTGATTAAGAACACTGGCATAGAAAACTATTTGCAGTCGCAAATTGAGGGGTAACGAATGCAAGGTAATAAAACCATTATCGATTTACTGAATAAACAACTGACCCTTGAGTTGTCGTCAATGGATCAATACTTAGCTCATGCCAAAATGTATGAAGACTGGGGGCTTGAAAAACTCCATCAAAAGCTTTCTCATGAATATGAAGAAGAGCTGGATCACGCTAAGCGCATTACAGAACGCATTTTGTTTTTAGAAGGCACTCCCGACACCGCTTCGCGAGCCGATATCCATATTGGTGAAGACGTAAAACAAATGCTGGAAAATGACTTGGCCGCAGAAATTGTGGTGAAAGACCATTTAAAGAAAGTCATTGCCGTGTGTGAGCAAGAGCAAGATTATGTTACCCGCGAGATGCTAGAGAGCTTGCTAGATGATACCGAAATGGACCATATTTATTGGTTAGAGCAACACTTAAATCTTATTAAACTCATTGGCTTACCGAATTATATTCAAAGCCAGCTAAACCACACACCAGCTGGTTAATCTTTGCCAAAAAGGTGGTTGTGTCAAGGCATTATCGACCACCTCTTTCACTTCGCTAATTGAAGCTAAAAATTAAGCAAAAACCTTATAAATCAACTACAGTTAAGCAAAAGTTTGCTTGGTATAGTTAACATGAAACGATTGTTGTTGTTGCTTTGTTTTTGCAGCCCTCTATTGGCTGCTCAGTCGCCTCCAAGCGTATTGCGAATTTATCACGATGCCGATTACTCTTCGCTAAGGGCATCGGCAGAGGCCATTCAAATGGGCTTTGTTACGGCTTTAGATGAAGTGAATAATCACGTTAATCAGGCGCAGCTGGAGGTGGTGATCCGCGATCATCGTGGAAACAGCAATCGCAGCTACTTAAATCTGAAGCAATTTTTAGACGACCCAACCGCATTGGCAGTGCTTGGGGGAGTGCACTCCCCTCCTTATATTAAATACCGCGACTTTATTAATGAAAATAACATTCTGCTGTTAGTACCTTGGGCCGCAGGGGGAGCCATTACGCGTTATCCCAGTGCCGATAACTGGGTATTTCGATTATCACTAGACGATACCCAAGTGGGTAAAGTACTGATTGATTACGCCCTCAATAATAACTGTCAGCATCCACACTTGTTATTGGAGCAAACGGCGTGGGGAGAGTCTAATTTTAAAACCCTTAATCATGCTTACAGTGAGCAAATGCCCAATAATATTTTGCCAGTAAGCTGGTTTAACTGGTCAATTAAAGGCAATCAAGCCAGTCAAATCGTCAACAGTATCAGCAATGGCCCGGCGCAATGCGTTATTTTTGTCGGCAATGCCATTGAAGGCGCTGAAATTGTTAAAGCCATGGCTGCACTGCCAGAAGACAAGCGTTTACCTATTATTAGCCATTGGGGGGTTACCGCAGGAAATTTACACCAACAAGTTGGTGAGTTGTTGCGCAATAAGGTGTCTTTGGCGGTAGTACAAAGTTGTTTTTCATTTCAAAGCTCTCCTTTATCTGAGCACGCAAAGGCGGTGTTTACTCGTGCCAAGCAGCTGTTTCCTGAGCGATTTGCCATTAATAACTTTATCGTCGCTGAGCCTGGGTTTGTGCATGGATACGACCTTGGAAAACTATTCATTAACGCATTGCAGCAGGTCGACTTACAAAAACCGATGAAAGAGATCCGCCAAGCGTTGAAAAATAAACTTGAGCAACTCGATACGCCGATAATAGGGTTAATTAAAACCTATCAAGCTCCGTTTACTCGCTGGTCACCAGAGCAGCAGTCTGCGCACGAGGCACTGGCGGCAAGCGACTTGTGTATGGGGCGTTTTCGAGCCGATGGCAGTATGGCATTGTCTCCTAGCTTTGAGGGGCGGCCTTGAAAAAAAATACGTTTTTATCCAGTAGCCGCGCCTTTTACAGTTTTTTACTATTGGCGTTGATAGCCTCGTTAACTTTAAGTGCCATATTCGTGGGTATGCGCGCAACTAGCTCTGCTGAGCGCCTGATAAGCGAAACCCATGCAGGTCAAGCTCAATTAGTGGCAAATAACCTGTCGCAGTTTTTAGTTAACCACAAACAAGTGTTAGTGGATTTGGCAAAGCATCCAACGGTTGTCAATGGCGTCATGGGCACTGAAATGTCAACGGCCAAATTGCAAGACTTCTTAGCGAACGTCAAGTTGATTGGTAAAGAGGAACCATTGCTGGTGATCAATGTGCTGGGCGATGTGGTGTTCAGTAGCTTCGAGAACGAGACAATCTTGCTAAACCAACCTACTTGGCTTAATAAAATCATAGCTGAGGAAATTCCCTATGCCATTGATTTACAATACAGTGAAACGGCCCAAAACTTTATTTTAGCTGTGCCCATTTATTATAATGGCTTTGCCGAAGGGGTACTAATTTCTCGCTTTTCTACTACGCTTTTGAGCCTTTTAAGCCTAGCTGCTGATGATGCAGAACAAGCAGTAACGATAGCAAACCGTTGGTTTTCTTACTCCAGTGTCAGCAATCCGCAGCAGTTTCAAGTTGTGACCACAAACAGGATTGCAGACTTAGGGCTGACGCTGGACTATCAGGTCCATAAACAACTTCTGGACGACAAAGTGGCGTCATTTGTGTGGAGTTTGATTGGCGCAATTTGCATTGGTTTGCTGTTATCGTTTGCAGTGCTGTACCTGTTTGGCCGGCAATTATTATTGAACCCGTTTAAAAAACTACAACTTTCTCAAGCCCAGTTACAACAAAATGAAGAGCGCTTCAAATTGGCGATGTATGGCAGTGATGATGGCTTGTGGGATTGGGATTTACAGCAGGGTACGGTGTTTTACTCCGACCGTTTCAAGTCCTTGTTGGGCTTTGAACAGCAAAATCAACATGCGTTTTCTCCTCACATTAATAGTTTACTCGAGCGAGTCCACCCCGAGGACATGGCGGCGTTGCAGCGCACTCTAGATTACCACATGAGCGAAGACGACCCCTTTGGTGTTGAATGCCGAATAAAAACATGGCAAAGCGGCTATCGGTATTATTGGCTTAAAGGAGCGGCTGCGTTATCCGCAGGCAGGGCCAGTCGCATTGTGGGCTCATTGTCAGATATTACTGAGCAAAAACTGCGGCAAGAAGCTTTAGTAAAGTCGATTGAACAAAGTGACTTGTTAGGGCAAGCCATTGAGTGTGCCAACGTTGGGATCACCATTGCGGATGCGCAAAAACCGGATCTACCGATTATCTTTATTAATAACACCTTTAAAAAAATAACAGGGTATGGCAATGAAATGCTTGGCCTTAATTGCCGTTTTTTACAAGGAGAAGAGACCGACCAAGCTGCGGTGGAAAAAATCCGTGCAGCCATTCAAGAGTGTAAAACGGTGAAAGTAGAGCTGCTTAATTATAAGCGCTCCGGTGAGCCATTCTGGAACAGCTTACAAGTGTCCCCTGTGTTCGATAAAAATAACCAGATTAAAGCGTATGTTGGGATCCAACAAGATATTACCGCGGCCATTGCTGCGCGAGATGAGTTACAAGAGGCCAAGCTGCAGGCTGAGCAAGCCTTGAAAGTAAAAAGTGAATTTCTCGCTGCCATGAGCCACGAGATCAGAACGCCAATGAATGGCGTAATAGGGATGTTGCATTTACTTCAAGATGAAGCCTTAACCACACATCAGCAGCATCGAGTTGGTTTGGCAATGAGCAGTGCCAATTCGTTGTTAAGTTTGATCAATGATATTTTAGATTTTTCTAAGATTGAGGCTGGTAAACTGCGACTTGAGGCACTGGATTTTAATCTTCGTGATTTACTTGAAGAAGTCACGGAGTCATTTGCGCTGGCCGCGCAAGATAAAAACCTTGAATTGATATTGGATTGCACGGCGCTGCAAGAGCCGATGGTCGTGGGCGATCCTAGCCGTATTCGTCAAGTGATAACGAATTTATTAGGTAATGCGGTGAAATTTACCCAGCAAGGTGAGATTGTTGTGCGTGCGTGGACTTCTCGCGTCGGCGACAAGGTGCAGTTGCATTGTAGCGTGTCAGACACCGGGATTGGCATTCCCAGCGACAAGCTTGATATGTTATTCAGGCGCTTTACCCAGGTTGATGCGTCAACAACGCGGCAATATGGTGGTACCGGCCTAGGCTTGGCTATTGTAAGGCAGCTGTGTGAATTGATGTCGGGGTCCAGTCATGTCGACAGTGAGCTGGGTAAAGGCAGTGAATTTCAGTTTCACATTCAATTAGAGCTTAGCCACAATGAGCTTGGCAATGTGGCCCATGATACGCTCTGCGGGATAGACATTCTGATTGTCGATAATAACCAAACCAGTTTGTCTAGCTTGCAAGCGCAACTAAGCCAATGGGGGGCCAACGTCACCATGGCTGCCACAGGTCGTGAAGCGTTATTTATGTGCGAACAGAGATATGAACAGTCGCAACCGTTATATCATATTGCTTTAATCAACATGGCATTGCCTAAAATGACGGGTGAGGAGCTTGGTAAACAGCTTAAGCAAGACCCACGTTTTGCCGCCATGAAATTAATCCTAATGACGGCGATGGGGGCCAGAGGCGATGGTAATTACTATGCCAAATTGGGCTTTTCAGGTTATTTCTCCAAGCCGGTTACCAGCAAAGATTTATTGGATGGTTTAGCTGTGTTAGCTGAAGACGGTGCCATATTAAAACAAGCCAAGCCCCTTATCACCAGCCACTATTTAAAGTTAATAAGGAGCTCTGACGAACGCCAAGAGCCTCTCCCTGATGCCCAGATTTTACTCGTAGAAGACAATAAAGTGAATCAAGTGGTTGCACAAAATATGTTGAAAAAAATGGGCTTAGAGCAATTGCACATTGTTGAGAACGGCCAGCAAGCATTAGAGTGCTTGCAACAGCAGCAAGCTCCAGCCTTTCAATTAGTGTTGATGGACTGCCAGATGCCACAAATGGATGGCTATGAAACCACTCGGTGCATACGCGCTGGAAAGGCAGGAAGCGCTTATGTACAGGTGCCTATTATTGCCATGACCGCCAATGCCATGGCTGGAGATAAAGAAAAGTGTCTTGCGGCAGGCATGGACGACTATTTAGCTAAGCCGCTAAACGCCGGACAATTACGTGAAAAGCTGGCGACTTGGTTGCAGCAGGTCACTGACAAGCAAACGGATATTGAAGTAGACTGAGTACGCAAAACTTACCAGTTTGGCATTGGTAGCGGATTGTGTTAAATTAACTGTATATTTAAACAGTGTATTGATTGTTTTGAAAAAACAACTGCCGGTAAAGTATTACCTCGAACATTTCAATGAATTGATCCGCTACATTCATCAAGTGTGTCAGCCTTTGTTGCAGCCATCGCAGCGTGAATTGTTGCAGCGCTATAGCCAATTACCAGAGCCAGAGCTGTGTTTATTGGTGCGTTTCTATTCCCGTAAAACGGCATTCTTAGATGTTAGCTCGCTCAGCTATTCAGAGTTGGCAGATATTCCAGCGTTAGCAGAGCGGTTAGAAGACAAGGGTCTATTAACACCTGCCAAACCCAGTAATATTGATTTGCTGCTGAGTTGTTTGAGCAAAACACAGTTAGTTGAATTAAGCACTGTTTTTCAGCCACAAGGACGGCCCAACTTATCGGCTAATAAGGCTTCATGGGTTGCTGCCATGACAACGGAGCTACAAGAAGGACAATGGCAGCCTGAACTATTACCCGGCAGATATTATTGCGCCACCCATCAAAGTGACTTTGATTATTTCTTATTTCTTTTCTTTGGCAAATTAGGCGGGAGCTTATCGCAATTTTCTATGCGCGATCTAGGATTGCTCGCGACCCGTGACGACAGTCAAACTATAAACGCGCACTTTGAAGAGTATGACGAAGCTCAGAGTGCCTACCACTATGCTGCTCGGATCGAGGGGCTAAAACAAATTAGTGCAGCGCAGCTAAACACTTGGCAAGGCGAGTTATTAAAAGGCGACTTCCCCGAGGTGGTGGGGCACTATGCTCAGTCACTGTTTGCTGATTACAGTTATAAACTGGCTAAACTCAGCAAAGACGAGCCTGAACACTACGAGGCATTATTAGTGTTAAGCCCGCACCCCAAAGCACGGGAAGCATTAATTCGTCATTGCTATAGCGCAGGGCAGCATCAATGGGTACAAAAGCAGCTCGAAGACATTCTAGATGGCGCCGATGATGAATCCTTGATGCTATTTGCCAGCGATTTCTATCAACGTAAGTTTCATAAAAAGCGCACTTCACTGTTAACCGACATGTTACGGGCAAGCCGGCCAGCATTGGTTATCGATGAAGCCTTTAAAGGCCATACTGAGCAAGGGGTGGTGGATTATTATCGCCGTCAAGGTGATGTGGCTGTTCATGGCGAGAACGCGCTGTGGTTGAGCTTATTTGGCCTAACCTTTTGGCATGAGTTATATATTAACCCAAAAAGCACGGTGGCGAATGCGTTTTCCCGCAGCCCCAAAGTGTTAAAAGAAGGAAGGTTTTACAGCTTATTAGCGTCGGAAATAGAGGCTCGACTGGAGCAGGTAAACACCAAGCAAGCGTGGCAAAAGTGGTTAATTCGTCAAGTGACTCAATACTACCAGCAACCCAATCGGTTATTTACTTGGCACGAAGACATTTTAGCGCCATTAACGCTACTTATTGAGCACGGCGATATAGCCCAGCTGCATGGGGTGATGCGGCTTATTTGTCAGCACTTTGAGCAGTTGCGCTCGGGGTTTCCCGATTTGATGATCATCGATAAGCACGGCAAGCTGCGCTTTGAAGAAATCAAAGCACAAGGCGATAGCCTGAGCCGTAATCAAGTGATCACCTTATCTAAACTCAGCGATGTCGGCCTCGATGTTCGGGTGCAAGCGGTGCAGTGGAATGTTGCTGTGGATCAACCGTATGTGATTGTTGATATTGAGACCACAGGAGGGAACAAAGACTATGATCGCATCACCGAAATAGCCATGATTAAGGTACAAAATGGTCAGGTTATCGATAGCTGGACGTCATTGGTCAACCCTGAGCGCAATATCCCTCAGCGCATTCAAAATTTGACTGGTATAAATAACGCTATGGTGGCCTCTGCCCCAATTATTACTGAACTATTAGAAGCGATAGCGGCATTTACTCAAGACGCCATCTTTGTCGCGCATAATGTCAATTTTGATTATGGCTTTATCCGTCAAGCCTTTGCTCGGCATCAACATGCTTTTAGCCGCGCGAAGTTATGCACCGTGCAGCTGGCGCGCAAGCATTTGCCTGGTCTACCATCCTACTCTCTAGGGAAATTGTGCCAGCAGCTTGGCATCGAGTTGACACAACATCACCGTGCCATGGCCGATGCGAATGCCACCGCAGAGCTTTTTTTACAAATTAATGAAATAAGACAGGCACAGTAGTTATGTCAGCAGTGCGTTTGGTTCAGAATCAGTCGGGACTGTTTTGGGGGTTAAGTGTTTGGCTTGGTATTGTGTGCCTAAGTAAACTGCCTTGGCCACCGTTATACACAGCCGTTGGGCTGTTAATACTTAATTTACTGACCTTTGCTGTTATGTGGTGGGACAAGCGTAAGGCTACCCTGGCTGCCGATAGAGTGTCAGAGCTTAGGTTACTTACTCTTGCTTTGCTGGGGTTAAACATTATCACGCCAGTGGCCATGTACTTGTTACGACACAAAACGCAAAAACCCAGCTTTAATTATAAACTGTTTATGGTGTTGCTATTGCAAACCTTGCTCTCTGGCAGCTTATTTTTGTTGTTATTCTTTTAAACCTAGTACTTTTCAGTCTTGAGTAATTGTTCTAATGTTATGACATAGCGGCTTTTAGTAACCGCCTACCTGCTTTGACAAACAGCTAAACAACAATAACAAGAGAGAAACAATGAAAAGTTTAACCACGCAATTAAGCCAGTATGCGCGCTATCATCGCAGCAAACGCAATATTTTAACGCACTTTTTTGGTATCCCTTTAATTGTCATTGCGGTGATGGGGCTTACGTTTGTGCCCATTACCGCCATCAATCAGGTGGCAATTACATTAACCATGGTGTTAGCTGCGCTGTTATGCAGTTATTATCTGGTGTTATCGCTGCCTCTGGGAATAATGATGACCGCGGTACTATTGGTTTTCTATGCCGTGGTAGCACAAAGTAATGCATACTTTGAGGCTCAGGGCTACTGGGGCTGGGTGATTTGGCTGGGTGTGTTTGTGCTCGGCTGGGTGTTACAGTTTATTGGCCATTATTTCGAAGGTAAAAAGCCCGCGTTTGTCGACGATATTGTCGGCTTAGCCATTGGGCCGTTATTTGTGTTGGTGGAGTTGTTATTTTTATTGGGATTCATGCCGCAGCTAGAGCAGCAAATTATTGACCAAGCCGGAGAGTATCGAGCTTAACTGCAACTAATTGTGGGCAGCTGTGTGAGCTGCCCCGTTGTTGAGGCTACAGTGTCATGCGGGTTTCTAGTTTTGCGCCCTTGATTATAGTGATGTCTTGGCAATTTAACCGCAGCCGACCACAACGTGTTTCTAACAAAAATTCCGCTTCTGGATAGCCATCTCCACAGCTATCAATAAACTGTTTTCTGGCACGATGCACCATGATGTTCATATGATTTGCCTGTACACCTAATGATTTTGCTAAATCATCTCGGTACACCCAGCCCTGAACATCGCTTTCGTGACCCGCGTCTTTGTCTTGAATTCGAGTTCTGGCGAGTAACAATAAGAGGTAATGATGACTGCGAGTGCCCAGATCCATTACTTGGTCATCTACGCGTAAGGTAAGTTGCGTTTCTTCTTCATCTTGACTGACGTTAAACTCCAGAGCCATAGGCTTGGCGGCTTTTTGGCATTCTAAATGTTTGGTCACGGCAATGCTGTTAGCGGAAAAGAACATCCATTGGTCGTTCATTAAACTGATAATACTGCCGTCAATTAGCGCTTGTCTGTCTGCGCTATTGAGGTCTTCTAAAAACCAGTAATTAAGCAGTTTTTCATAGTAAATAATATGTTCCGGTTGCTCTTCGTTAGGCAGGAGTAATTGATCTACCACTTCTATGACCTTTTGCCCGTTTGTTTGCGACACTAAGTACTGACACTCGGTTTTTAAGTTGGCAGCCACATATGAGTTTTGTCCAGGCGCGGCAAAGTCGATTTTATCGTTTTCAAACAATTGGTAAGGCATGTTTTTGTCGAGCTTATTGTCGTTCACCCAAACGCCATTGGTGCTGACATCGCGAATAAACCATTTGCCGTCGTTTAACTCGATAATGGCATGGTGGCGCGAAACACCTGGCTTATCTATTAAGGTATCTACGCTGTATTTGTATCTACCTACGGTGTGATAACTTTTTAAATAAACGCGTTCGAGCTTTTGCTCGTCAATTAAATAAGCCATAGCCTGTCCCATGTAACTCAGTAAAAATGCCAGCTTACCCGTCAGCCATAACGGTGGCATCGTTAATATTAGGTTTTACTGCAAGCTTTGCTTGCAAACTCAGCAATAAAGACTCACTAGGTGAGTCTGGTTGAGGGAAGAATCTGTCGGCACCAAGGTGCCGACAATACTTGTATCAGAGTTCTCTAATTTTAGTTTGACGCAGAAGTCTTTTACAAGCCTGGCATGACACCAGTTAATTTGAAGAGGAGCACTCTATCAAACATAGGTTATAGTAATATTTTTATGTCACCTTGGCTATTACAACGCATTACAGTTCAATTTTCCAAAGTACCTACTAACACTATGACATTGAAACACTTTTTATAGAAGGCAAGGTTAAATAGGGCGCTGGGTAGGCGATAGTAAAAGGCGTCTGTACAGTCATTACTTTAAAGCTAGCGGCAATTGCGCCATGTTTCTGGCTCAACATGAAACAGAAACATGGCATTACTGCTAAATAGTATGCGCTTTTAAGTAATCAAGTGCTCCACGCACAGCAGCTACTTGTCCTTCAATACAAGACTCTGGGGTGGCATTTTCGCCATCAGGGTAGACTTCTGTGGTGGTCACATACGGCGCTTCGGTCATGCCCATACATAACCCCAGAGCCGTGCCATCGTAGTTAATGACACCGAATTGCTCGATGTCGACGCCGATGAGTTGTTGGTTGTCATCCGCAGGAGCAATAGGATTTACCTTAGCTACTTCGTTAATAATGGCTTGCTGAAATTGAGGTTGTGGCTTTTGGCTATGCCCCACGAGATAGAAACCATCGGGAATATTCCAATTGTGGTTTTCTTTACCATCGCGAGCTGCAAGCGCCGGGCGAAACTCTTCATTATCGCTGTTGGTTGTTTCGTGCAAATCCACATGACACAGCACTTGTGGTGCTTTTTGTTGGACAAATGCCATCGCCAAAGCTGACTCTGGAGCGGGACTGTTTGCATAAAACGAGCGGTTGGGATCAATGGCTTCTGGGTTCCAGCGGTTGATGGTTTCGTATCCCCATGGGCTTAGGCATGGCAAAATAATAAAATTAAACTCAGGGTACTTTTGTGCCTCGTGCTTAGCAAAGGCCAACGCACCATGAACGCCGCTGGTTTCATAGCCATGCACACCACCGGTCACCAGCACACACGGCTTTTCTGGCTGCCATTGCTTTGAGGTTAGGGCATATAAAGGGTAGTTATTGTGTTGATAGTTCAGCTCGCCGTATTGGCTCAGCGCAAACTGCTCACCGAGCGCCGTTATTTCTGCGGCCACTTGTTCGAAGTAGCTGCGCTTTACGGTTTGTGTTGCAAACCATTGCTGTTTTTCTTCTGCATTCCATGGCACACCGGGTGTGCCAATCGGATACTGTCGTTGCATAGTCACCTCACTAAATTTTTCTCAATGGTAGAGGCTTGGCTACTGCGACGCAACTTAATACGCTGGATTGATACCATCAGTAACTCAGCAACTTAAGTCGTTCGAGCTGGCTGGAGCGCAACTTAAATGCCCAAAACCGTATGGTTTTCTCTTCTAAGCTGATTTCGGTGTAGTTAAAGCAGTAAATTTGCTTAGCACTAATGGTGCGGATTTGCTCTGCGGGGAGGTAACATTGTTGCCCGAATACGTTGCGGTACGCAACCCCTTGGCTGCAAATACTAAACTGCCTGCGGCCACAAATAAATGTGGTCAGTGCAATCGCCACATAGGCAAGAATAGCCAAAGCAATGAGCAGCTGCAGTTTAGATATACTGTTGGCAGGTTCTGAGTATAGCCAAGGCCCGTTCAGCAACAAACCAAGCGTGGTGATACTCAAGGCTAAATAAAATGAAAAGTTCAATCCTAGTTTTAACTCTTTCACTGTTCTTCCTATATTTTATGACAATCGAACGCTGAGTAAGGTATGGCAACAAAATGAAGCAAATGTGGAGCAACAAACAAAGTCGATTAAAACCCTTATAATGTATGGTGAACCTTCTCATTTCTGAGTCAAAAGGATGGTTTTTAATGGCATATAACCACATTTTCCATGGTTAAACGCATTAATGGCAGTAAAGTTGCAACTTTTTAATATGACAAATCGTACAACTTAGAATATGGTTAAAGCTTGAGCGATTTTCAGTCATCGGATTAGTTACAGCAGCCGTGAGGGTTAAGGAAATGAAATTTGAACAACTATTAAATCACTTCGACACTGGCATGTGTGTCGATCAAATGCAAAAAGAAGCCTTATTAGACATTGCACTGCTATTTATTGGTGTAGATGGAGTCATCAGCGAGTCAGAAAAGCAAGTCGTTCATGACTGGGCTGAAGGTTTACATTGGAATTCGGCAATTGCACTGCATGATTACATTGAAGACAGCCTGGCTAAGTCGGTGGTCGCGATTTCGCAAAACGATATTGAGGCTTATGTGCAACACCGCATGAACAACATTGTTGATGAGCCAATGCGCAAGCTGGCAAAAGATTTAGCGGTGCGAGTAATTGAAGCCGATGGCAATGTAGAAAAAGCAGAAAAAGACGCCTTGGCTATTTTAGAAGCCGAGATGTGATTTGGTGGGCTCACTTTGCACTTATCAGAGTGAGTCTGTCTTTTGTGATGCTGGTTAATAAACACTCTCTGCATTAACCACTTCACCATACCCGCCTAGATACTTTTATGATTTTTCCCTTGCAATCAGTAAAATGATACACCCTATTACAGCTTAAATCAGTTGTGCTTAGTCTTTGAAATAAAAGGTTATTTTTAGTACATTCATTACTGTGTAAATTAAGGATAAGCAAAAATGAAATTTCTAGGGTTATTATTGAGTCTTTTATTGCCAATAGCAGTGGTTGCTAAACCAAGTTTTATTACCATAAAGGGCTATAAAGTCGAGTACGAAATAGCGGGTAAGGGCAAACAGACTGTGTTTTTGGAGGCTGGTGGTTCGGCAGGATTATCTGATTGGGATCCCATTTTTAATCGTTTGGCGCAATTCTCTCGTGTGATCCGCTATTCTCGAATTGGCAATGGCGGCTCCGAACAATTAAGCAAAAATTACAGCTCTGAAGAATATGCTGAAGAAGCGCGTTTAGTGCTGGAAGCACTGAATATTAAAAAGCCAGTGGTGTATGTGGCTCATTCGTATGGTGCATACATCGCTCGGCGGTTCGCAGCTACTTACCCAGAATGGCTGTCTGGGTTAATGCTCATTGAGCCGTCATCAGAGCATGATGTGGATATTATGCGAAGCATTGATCTGGCCAAAGCTGAAAAGCAAATCGCCCAAGTGAAATTAGATGACCTTAAAAATGGTATGTCTAACCAATATTTAGACTTTTGGTCTAAACGGCCATTACCTGACTACCCTGAGATAGGGGATATTCCTGTCACTGTTATTGCCTCAGTGAAAAAGTATAACAATAAAGAAGTGCTGTTTTTTACTGATAAAGCCAGAGAAATGTGGGGAGAATTGCATACACAGTGGGCACTGGCATTCCCCCAGGGCAAAGCCGTATTAACAGACAAAAGCTACCATTTCCCACAACAAGATGAGCCTGAGATGGTGGTTCAAGAGGTGCGTGAGCTATTGAATAGGATTGAGGTTGAGTAAATGTGCTTTTCAATGGTTGCCAGGTTTGCACGAAAGTGAGCTATTAAACCTGGCAAAAAATTTATTAAGAAAACTGTTGAATTAAGCGGGTTTGATTCTCAATTTGCTTGAGCAATTCTTGGCATAATTCAAATGACTTTTCACCATGCTCGGTGCCTTTCTCAGATAAGGTGGTGACGCTTTCGACATTGACACTGATCTGCTTTACCACACAGGTTTGCTGTTCAATGGCTGCTGCCACACTGCGGTTTAAGTCGGCTAAGTGCATAACATGGCTTTGAATGGTTTCCAAACTGCTGCCATTATTTTTGGCCAAGTCAACGCTGCGGTTAGATAAGTTGTTACTTTTACTGACGGATTCAACTGCGGAGCTGGAGATCTCGCCGAGCTCTTGCAGTAACTGGGCAATTTCCTCGGTTGAGCTTTGGGTGCGCTGCGCTAATGAACGCACTTCATCGGCAACTACCGAAAAGCCGCGACCATGATCGCCTGCACGAGCGGCTTCGATAGCGGCATTGAGGGCTAATAGATTGGTTTGATCGGCAATGGAGTTAATAACACTGAGAATATTTTGGATCCTATCGTTGCCGGTGACTAAGCGGTCCACCGCATTATTAACCTCTTGTAGGTGTGAATCTAGGGTGTGGATCGACTCAATCACCTCATTAACTGCGCCACGCCCCAAGCCGGCTTGCTGCTCGGAGTTGTTGGCTGCGTCTGCTGCATGGTTGACGTTTTCAGAGAGCTCATCAATGGTTTGAGAAAACTCGTCCATACAGGTAACCATTTCTTTGGCTTCACCGGCTTGTTGTTTCAGTAGCTCAGACACATAACGGCCACTTTCAGTGGTTTTTTTAGCATTATCACTGACCTGCAACGATACGTCATTCACCCGGCCAACCACGGCAGCAATCTTGGCTTTTTGCATCTCAAAGGCCAAGCTAATATCGGCAATTTTATCGCGGCTACCACCATACAAGTAGGCCATGATGTCATTTTCATAAATATCAGAGGCAGTTTTTAGTACGCGCTTGTAGTCTCTCCGAAACTTAATCATTAGCGCCGTTACAGCGAGCATGGCAAGCAAAGGCAGTAGCATAAACCATGTAGCTTGAATGAATGGTGTTATTGCCAGCGTGGCAATGGCGAAACATAATAACTGCACTATCCAGCGCGTGGTGTCGTAGCGCTTTGGTGGTTTCTTATAGTCCAAAGTTTGGTAAAGCTGCTGTGCTTTATTGACAACTTCAGCTTTGGGTTTAGTGCGTACTGACTGATATTCGGTCACCCGGCCCTTTTCGTCTTTTATTGGTGTTGCAAAGGCATTGACCCAATAATAATCGCCATTTTTGGCGCGGTTTTTTACCGGGCCCATCCAAGACTGCCCGCTTTTCAAGGTTTGCCACATATCGGCGAAGGCGGCCTTTGGCATGTCTGGGTGCCTAACTAGGTTATGCGGCTGCCCCAGCATTTCATCTAAGTCATAGCCTGCAATTTGGCAAAATGCTTGGTTCGCATAGGTAATGCGACTGTCTAAACTGGTGGTGGAAAGCAAAACGCTTTGCTCCGTTAACTTTATTTCCTTACCTGTTGTTTTTGACATGTTTTTATCTCAGGAGCTGAATACGTTGCAAATATAAATCTAATACTTTTTTGGTAGAAGTGTTTTTATGCTAAATAGGGCATCCATTTAACATTTTTATGATCTCCATCAGTCTGTTGCTAGGAGGGTCGTTACACCTTTTGATAGTTTGTTATAAATCAACAATAAAAAAGGGTATGTGTGTTACCTACCGTTGTTGGCGTGCTCTTTGCTGATTATTAATCTAGAGCTACCTTGCGGCGCGAAACGTCATGACTTTATGTAAATCTTTCATAGTAACGGCGACGCATGAGTAATTATTTACCAAATTGCGATAAAAGGGAGGCGGGCAATGACAACAGCAACTTTATATCGAATGCACACTGATGAACACATTTGTCCTTTTGGTTTAAGAGCGAAGCACTTATTGGAAAAAAGTGATTATGACCTAGAGGACAACATACTTAGCAGTCGCAGCGAGACGGATATGTTTAAAGCGCAACACAATGTTGAAACCACACCGCAGATATTTATTGGTGATGAGCGTATTGGCGGCTATGAGGAGCTTCGTGAGTATTTAGGTAAGCCCAGTCACGCAGCCAAACGCAATACTTACTGGCCGGTGTTATCAATCTTTTTAGTATCATTATTATTGGCAGTGACCACCCAGCTTGCGGCCTTTTCGTGGTCGGCATTGGCGGTGCACTTTATTGGTTTTGCCATGGTGTTGCTGGCGGTGCAAAAAATTCGCGATGTTCACAGCTTTAGCAATTCCTTTATTACTTACGATTTATTGGCCATGCGGCAGTTACCTTACGCCTACGTATATCCTTATTTAGAGCTTTATGCTGGGCTTGGCATGCTGGCTGCCTTACCGGCACTTTACTATGCGCCACTGGCCATGTTCATTGGCTTAATTGGCGGTGCTTCGGTATTTAAAGCCGTTTATATCGACAAGCGAGAGTTAAAATGTGCCTGTGTTGGTGGTGACAGCGATGTGCCATTAGGCTTTATTTCATTAACAGAGAACGTGGTGATGTTTGCCGCCGGTTTTTGGATGCTGTTTGCTTAATAACAAATACTAAAAAAGTAGCCGCGCAAGCGGCTACTTGAGAAATAGCAATTATGACGTTAGATGGGCTAAGTAGTCTAATTGCTACGACTGGGGAAAAAGCCATGCTTTACCGGTACGTGTTCAGCAACCATTGCTTCGCCGTTACACCACACGCTATGCACGCTAAGAGTATCTTTATCAAGCAACACTAAGTCGGCATCTCCACCTTGGGTGATGATGCCTTTTGCTAGGCCTAATATACTGGCGGGGTTTTTTGTGATTGCTTGCAACGCCAGTTCTAACGGTACTTTGAACTCGTTTACCGCTTGCTGCAATGAAGTCAATAACGATGCTTCTTGACCAACTTCAAAGCCCACCATGTGGTTGTTACTATCAAACACCGGCAAGCTTGCGTGACCATCGGAGCTCATGGTGAGCTTGCTGGGATCTACGCCTTTTTCCAAGCAATAGGCTAAGGCTTCTGCTGCGGCCAGTTCGCCATGGGCTAGATCGTACTCGGTGGTGCTGGTGGTAAAATCAATGGTCCCGCCAGCTTGGCAAAAGGCGATGCCCGCGGTGAGTAGCTCAGCATTGCGGTTCATATGAGTGGGATAAAACTGACTAATAGGCACCTCCGTGGTCGCCGCCACTTGATGCAGTAGGTCGAGGTGCTCAGCACCCGTGCCTACGTGGATCGATACGGTCCCGCGCTTGTTACTCAATAAGCCTGCGGTGCGTGATTCAGCGGCCACTTTAGCGAGCATTTGCACTGTCGGCTGCGAACCGCGATGATCGGAAATCGCCACTTCACCAACGCCAATGACTTCATCGATGTACATGATGTCATGGCTAATGCTGTCGCCTAGGGTTTTTATGGGAAAATGATAAGAGCCCGTATGGCAATAGGCATTTAACCCCTCTTGCTTTAACCCCTTGGCCTTTGCAATAAGATCGCTGTGGGTACGGCTGATATCGTCGGTGCCCAGTGCCCCAACCACGGTGGTGATGCCACTGAGGGTGGCGTCAGTTAATTGCATCTCCGGGGTGCGACTAGCAAAACCGGCTTCACCGCCGCCACCGCTAAAGTGCACTAAGGCGTCGACAAAGCCGGGTGCTAACACTTTGCCGTTAGCGTCGATTTCGACAATATCGAGATTACTGTTGAGCTCTATGTGTTCTTCAATGGCAATGATTTTTTTGCCTGCGATCAGGACATCGCGTTTTCCAAGCTTTTCTGGTGTGTAAAGCTCGGCACTCTTAATTAATGTCAGCATAGTGTTATTGGTAATTGATGAGGTGAGCGAAAATAATAACTGCGCTCGCCAAGGTGAAAAGAAATAACATGAAGCGCCAAATAAATTGCGCCCATTCGTTCCAAGACAGCTTAACCACGCCTAAACAGCCGATTAAGCTGGCTGAAGTGGGAATAATGATGTTGGTGAGGCCGTCGCCAAGTTGAAAGGCCAGCACGGCAGTTTGTCTGGTAACGCCAATTAAGTCAGCCAAAGGTGCCATAATGGGCATGGTGATAGCAGCTTGCCCGGAACCTGAAGAGACAAAAAAGTTAAACACGGATTGGAATAAATACATAAACCAAGCCGCCATTACTTCTGGTAGATGGGAAATGAGCGTCGCGGCATGAAACAACAGGGTGTTTAGCATGGAGGGCTGGGACAACTCACTACCACCGAGTAATAACACCAAGCCTTTGGCAAGACCAACTAGGATCGCCGCAGGTAACAACTCGGCACTGCCTTGTTTAAATGCCTCGACGGAATCGGCGATGGTTTGTCTGCCACCTAACTTCGCAATAACAGCAACCACAATGGCCAGTACAAAAAACTGAGCTGCTAATTCGGGGATATAAAACCCCTCCACCGTAACACCATAAATAACCCAGACAATGACGGCCAAAAACGTTAACAACAACGCTTTGTCGGTCATTTGTAATGCTAAAGCAGGGCTATCTTGCTGTGCCTCAGTGTTGATGCGAATTCGGTTGGCATACCTGACCGTAAACACAGTACCTGCAATAATAAACAGTGCCGTAACCGCCGCTCTCAAACCTGCTCCCGAGAATACCGCTAACTCTGCAATACTTTGCGCTATGGCAATGCTGAATGGGTTCATCGGCGAGGTAGCAAAGCCAATTTGGGTCGCCACATAGGTCACTAACACGGTCACTTGAGCGTTATAGCCCAGTCGCTGCATAATAGGGTAGAGCACAATACAAAAGGCGATGGCTTCTTCACCCATGCCAAAGATGGCGCCACCTAGAGCAAAAGTAATAAACAAGCTAGGGATAAACAGCCAGTCAATGCCTTTGGTTGAGCCGATAAGTGCCATAATGCCGTTATCAATGGCTTTGGTGCGCATCAAAATACCAAAAGCACCGCCGGTGATAAGGATAAAGGCTATAACACCAATGGCGGCTCCATTTCGGTCACCACTAACCAAACCATCAAACAGCACATTGAAAAGCCCAGGCTGGCCATCAGTGGCAAACAGGGCAAGGGTGTTGACGCTGCCTGCTTGCACAAACTGCGTCAAAGCCACCTGCTGCGCACCGTCACTGATGGCAAAGTGTCCTGGTAATACAAAAAATGAGATGACGTAGCATGCTGCGGCGATAAGCAGCAAGATCACCAACGCATCTGGCATTTTAAAGGATTTTTGCATAATCAATTAAAATGGGGTTGCCCCCATTTTTCCGTTTAAAACTGGTAAGTCACACCAAGGGTGTAAGTGGTGCCAAAAGCATCGTGGTTGATGGAATCAAAGCCCCGTGACGAACCATAGATACGCGGTGGTGCTTTATCAAACAGGTTGTTGATACTGGCACGAACCATCAAGCTCTCAGAGATTTCATAGCCTGCGCTTAAGTCAACCACGGTCCAGCTATCCACTTGGCGCTGCTCACTGTCATCGATTTCGCCGAGCGAGATTAGCTCATCGATTTCACGGCCGCGCAGCCCTTCAATGTCGTCTTCGTAGCTGTCAGTATAGTTGGCGCCAATAGAAACGTAATATTTTTCAGCGTCATAGGTAAACGACAAGCGACCGACATTTTCTGGGTATCTGAAGCTGCCAATCAGCGACTCGATTTGATCTGAGCCTGGCTTATTACGGTCGTACTCGAGATAGTGGGTGGCATCAAAGCGCATCAGTAAGTCGCCATGTTCGAAGCGGAAACGCTGATCAAATTTAATATCCAAGCCAGCAATGTCTTGTGTACCAGTGTTTTCTAACTGAATGACGTGATCACGATACAGTTGCAGGCTTTGTGAACGGGGATCAAACTCGTTGACGTAATTGGTTAGAATTTGACTGAGATCGGCACCTGCTTGATCAATGAAACGGCCTTGAGCGTCGGTAACGCTACACACATCTTGGTCGTACGAAATGCCCATAGCACCATTCGGGACTAAGCCACAATGACGCAAACTTTCGTCGTTGATAGCGCGTGCCAGCACGGCGGTCATATTGGTATCAATAACGTCGGTATACTCAAACTGCCAGTAGTCGAGGGTTAAGGTAGTATCGCGGCTTGGACTCCAAGCAAAGCCCAGCGATAATGATTCTGACTCTTCGGCGTTTAGGGCATTATTGCCAAGTTCTAGTGAGTTTACTGTCACTAAGGTGCCGTCGCCTTCACAATAGAGATCGGCCACTGCTTGGTTGGCACCACAATCGAATGATGATGTGGTGGTTCTAAGTTTTACCCCAGCCTGAGTAAGTGACGGTGCTCTAAATGAAGTTGACCAACCAGCCCGTAACATCATTGAATCTGTGGGGCGATAGCTAATTCCCACTTTAGGATTAAAGGTAGAGCCAAAGTCATCAAAATGGTCATAGCGGCCAGCGAGTTGCATTTCAACTTGCTCGGTGAGCGGCACGTACAATTCGGCAAAGGCGCCGTATTGACTGCGATCTGCCTCTGCGATACTCGAACCAAAGCCAAACACATCCACTAAATAGTCATTACTGGCGTCGGCCACCGCCAAATCAGAAGGAATATCCGATAACTCCTCACGGCGAGCTTCTACGCCAAAAGAAGATTGAATACTGATATCGGCAATGGTCATTAACTCACCAGTGAAGGTCAGATCCCAACTGTACACGCGGCTTTTGCCTTCACGGGTAGGCATCTCTTGCGTTAAGGCAAGGGTCGCGTCATTTTGGCTGTCACCGACTAAAAATGGATTATAAAAAGGTTGCAATGTACCTGAACCACAACTTATTTCACCTGCCTGATTAGTGGCAATGGTGCCGTCGCTACACAACTCACCAGCGAGTGCTGCGTGGAATTTGTAGCGGTTATAAATACCAGCAGTGGCTACCTGATCGGACTTTGACTCAGACAGCATAATGCCAGACTCCCAATCCCAATCGCCAATAAAACCAGCTAGGCTAGAAACAAAGCGCATATTTTGCGATTCCACTTCAACGGTACGCGGATCATTAAAGCGGGCATCAAAGGCAAAGCCCCATTGTTCTTGGCCAAGCACAGTGGTAAACGGGTCAATATACAAAGCGTCGAGTAAGGAGTTACTGCCATTGGCATCGTCAAAAATGAAAAGGGCATTCTCTTTCACGTACGGCCCTTCACCATCGTCAATTTGATTAATTGGTGCCGGCGTTGAGTAGGCTGTGGATTTGGTTTTGCTAAAGAAAAACTCACTTTCCCAGGTTAGTTCACCAAAGGCTTTGTTTACCATAAAGCCCGCAGACATACTTTCAAATGGCGCCCGTAACACGTCATCTTGGTTGCCATAATAGGCACAGATCTGCTCACCATATTCGGTGGTAACCAGTTCAGTTTGACATCCAGGTGCGGGCAGCTCATTTCCATCGCGACTGCTGTAATAATAGATATTTGGGGTGTTTTCCAGTTTTGGTAAATAGGAGTAGCCGCTCACTAAACTGGGCTCTGCAAGGTAGTCACGATCGCTGGCATTAAACTGATTACGGTCGTAATAATCGGCAAACAAGGTGAGGTTGCCGCCGTCGATTTCCGTACCCCAGATAAAGTTTACTTGTTTTTTGCCTTCATCGCTTTGCTCTAGGCTATTGCCATAGCTGACTTCTAACTCTGCACCTTGGTAGTCTTTTTTGAGGATATAGTTAATCACCCCGGCGACAGCATCAGCCCCATAAATAGCCGAAGCACCAGTGGCCAAAATTTCAACCCGTTCAATGGCCGCTAAGGGGATTGAGTTTACGTCGACAAAGTTTTGTGTGCCGGCGGCAAAGGAGCTGGGGGCAACACGACGACCGTTAATCAAGGTTAACGTTGCCGATGGGCCCATACCGCGTAAGCTCGCGGCTGCCTGGCCTGCCGGTGTAGAGGTTGAGGTACTGCCACTTTCACTGGTGGAGAAAGTACCTGCTCCGCCTTTGAGTTGGGGAATATCTTGTAGTAATTCGTAAATTGACGAGGCGCCAGAGCGGTCGATGTCTTCGGCACTTAAAATGGTAACGGGCTGAGTGCCTTCTAAATCCACCCCTTTTATGCGTGAACCGGTGACCTCGATACGTTCCACCGCTTGCACATCGGATGTGGTTTCACTTTCAGCGTAAGCACTGAGACTGGTCGCTGCAATGGCAGCGGAAATTGCTAGGGATAACTTGTTGTACATTACTTCACCTACTTCTGTTGATGAGTGGCTGAGTACAGTCGCAACGAGATCCGTGTTTATTAGTCGATGAGCTCAAGCACAAACCATAGGCACACTAAAGCACAGCAAAGTTGCCGTATTTTAGAGGTAATTGGAGCTTGGGTTAATACCACCGACCATAGCTGACGGACACCAAAACAGGTGTACGAGCTGCATTAGCCTTAATTACTTTGTTGTTGGATTTTTTGTGCTGTGGGTTGTGACAAACAGACAACGCCACGATGATTACATCGTGTGTCTACTCGTCGAACCACTCTGAGAGGTAGTGAGGTGAGTAGAAGTAGCAAACAAGCTCAAATGCTTTTTTATACATATCTTCATCTCTTGTGTTTTGACAATGCAAACTAACCTGTGCTAGCTTGCTCTTCGCAATGTTCATTTAATTTTATAGCACAGCCTTTTTTGTGCTGACAAGTCATTTTTTTAAAAAACTGTTTGGATTTTATTTATGAACATTGTCTTATTTGTAAAAGCGATGCTGGCTTTTGCACTGCTTTTTTGTAGCGTAAGTGCCTACTCTCAAACGCTTTATCTTATTGGTGGGGCCCTTAAAACCTGCTCCAGTATGGCGCCAAAAAACTGCACTCCCAATGCCCAATTTCCTGATATAGCCAAAACGCATGCAAACTTTATTGTGACCAAAAACGCAATTAAAGAGATTGCCGCGCTGTGGCCAAGCAACTCACAAAAGCGCTTTAATCGCACCATGCGATTGCTAAGACGCATCCCCAAAGACAAAGCATTTACCCGCTCGCAATTAATTAAAGCCATTAATCAGCATGACAGTGAGCTCTATCATCAGTGGTCGAATCGTGAATATTATTTTATCTTCGATATGCTCGAGTTACCTTTGATGGTGAATGGCAAACGAGTGTCTGAATTGGTGCTAACTAAATATAACAACGAGCCTGCCAGCAGTGATATTATTCAACAAATTGCGACTCAAGTAGCAAACACTCCAAGTCAATCGCTCTATTTACTCACCGCCTCTTCTCGTGATCCTTATGAATCGGCGGATTTCTATCAGGGCTTATTTAAGGCCTATGGTATCAAAGCGCAATGGCTGCCACTAACGCCAGCGTTGGCGCAGGCGGTTAGTAATCAAGACTGTGAGAACCTAGATCACTATCGCACCAGTATTAACCAAGTGTTTAACCGTGATTACGTCTACCCTGACCTCACCACCAAAGAATATAACCTTTGTATGGCGGGCGTTGAAGGCGTAAAAAAAGCGCTGCAAAGCGTGGATGCTGTGATGCTAAATGGCGGCGATCAATCACTGACGCGACAAATTTTTTACCACAATCAAAGCGGTGTTGAATTGCCTTGGACTGACATGGTGCGAAATAAAGCGGTACTTATTGGCACTAGTGCAGGCACTGCAGTGCAATCTGGTGGCGAAAACCAATACGGCCGTGTGCCTATGATCACCAATGGCAGCAGTATTGAAGCGTTGTTGCAGGGCGCTAAAAATGCCCCAGCCCCAGCTGCTAATTGCGATCAACATGGTGGCTGTGAGGACTTAAGCGCTGATACTCTAACGTATCACGACCAAGGGGGGCTTGGGAGCTTTACTCACGGTATATTGGACACCCATTTTAGCGAACGTGGCAGAACCTTTCGTTTGGCTGTGCTAACGCAACATAGCAAGCAAAAGTTTGGTTTTGGTGTAGATGAAACTACGGCCTTAGTGGTAGATACAAGCAAGCAACAGATGCAGGTAATTGGCAAAGCTGGAGTGGTGGTGACTAAAGTTTTGGGACAAAACCAGTTTAGTTACTCTTTTTACCCTGCAGGGAGCGAGTTCACCATGGCGCAATTAACTGAGCAGCAGCATCAAACTGAGGTTCAAGGCAATGACACTCGCCGAACCGAGGTGGTTGAAAACTTGGTGGAAGAAGAGCGCATGCGAGCGACAGCACAAAGGTTGTGTGACAATGGCAACGTACAGGTAATAGCAAGCAGTGACGACTTGCCCCGCATTACCATTGGGCGTTCAGCTAACACAACATGTATTAAACAACCAAGTGGCCAGTATGTTGTCAAAGATATGCAAATTAGCTGGTAATAAAATTCAGCACGGTTAAGTCAGAGCCAAGCAGCTAGTTCTGCTTGGCTCTGTAATTGACTTTAATTTACCAGTTCGAAGAAAGTCAGAACGTAGGCAAACAAAACTGCCTAATGCTGTGGTTATCACCAGTTTATTATTTAAGTCTATGATATGTTGATTAAACCTTTTGCCAAACTCATGCGACTAACGGGTTTTAATAAAGGAAATATCATGAAACAAGTAACCGTTTTGTCAGCATTACTGTTGCTTTCTTTAAACGCTTGTGCAAAACCTAAAATAGACTGCGCGGCTTACCCCTCACAACAAGAATCGCCTTATGTTTTACCCTATGAAGTGGGCACGGCATGGGATATTTATGCCACCACCGAGCATTATCGCCGTGCTAATAATGGCGTCGGTACCTATGCCATCGACTTTGTTATGCCTATTGGTACCAAAGTGATTGCAGCCAGAGATGGTGAAGTGGTCAGTGTTCAAGCAAGTTATAAAGATGGCAGTAATGAAGATTTAAAAGAAAATTACGTCTTTATTAAGCACAGTGATGGCACCATTGCTAGATATTTTCACCTCACTTATGACGGTGTACTAGTAAAACCAGGTGAGCAGGTAAAGGCGGGAGAAGTGATTGCGCTAAGTGGCAATACCGGACAAAGCGGTGGTCCGCACTTGCATTTTGATGTGCAGCAATGTGGTCCTAACTTACCGCCAAACTATAACCAATTACCTTGTGGTCAAACGTTGCCGGTTACTTTTTCTAATACCCGAGAGCATCAATGTGGACTGAAAACCGGGGAAAGATATACCGCGCTGTAGTTAGCAAGGTGGCTGAAATTTACACTGCTTATCGGCGTCATACCGCAGAAGGATTTAAACTACCTCGACAATAAAGCAACAAAAGTTGTAGACGATACTGAGTTTTCAATGCAGTGGAAATGTGGACCTATGAGATTTAACGGTGAGTGATTTATATGATGCATCAGGCTAGAAAGCAAGAGGGTAAAGGAATTGGTCGGCATAGCAGGATTTGAACCTGCGACCCCTGACACCCCATGACAGTGCGCTACCAGGCTGCGCTATATGCCGACTTGGGAGTTACTATACGGATTTTTTTTCGAAAGGCAATAAGTGGTTGGTTTGTTTGGACATTAAATGTGCGGTATCGCGGTTTTATTTGTAGGGAATAAACAATAACAGTGAGTTGCAGGAGAGAGGCGCTGATTATAGCGCCTCTCATTGTTGACGGTTCGCTATTTTTTCCAGATCCCTTCAGGTAGGGTCTTTTCGACTTCAGGGTTGCTACTGGGGTCAAACTCGGGAGTTTTGCCAGCTTTCAATTGTTGTTTGTAGTCTTTGGCCAGCCAAAGTACTACTTTACGTAACATAAACAGCGCTATTACGTTGACAACGGCCATCATGCCCATGGATATGTCTGCCATCGTCCATACCAAACCCAGCTCACTGACTGCACCAAACATCACCATTGCGAGCACGCACGCTCTGAATACCAACATACCGGTTTTGGAGTGATGATCTAAAAATAAAAGGTTGGTTTCGGCATAGCTATAATTGGCAACAATAGAAGTAAAGGCAAAAAAGAGAATGGCCACAGCTACAAATGTCGCGCCCCAATCACCAACGTGGTGCACTAACGCAGCTTGGGTCAATTCAATACCACTCAAACCAGAGTTAGGCTCTAGATAGCCAGATAACAATATAAGTGAAGCCGTTGCAGTACAGATAATAAGAGTATCAACAAATACTCCTAACATTTGAACATACCCTTGAGAGGCAGGGTGGTTTGGATTAGGTGTCGCACTTGCTGCGGCATTAGCTGCACTACCCATACCGGCTTCGTTAGAAAACAGACCACGCTTGATACCTTGGATCATGGCCTGCATTACCGCGTAACCAATGGCTCCAGCACCAGCTTGCTCAAAACCCATGGCACTATTAATGATCAGCGCAAAGACTTCAGGTAATTGAGCTGCATTTACTGCGCAAACGTAAAGTGCAAGTACTAAGTATGCAGCCGCCATAAAAGGCACCACTAATTCAGCAAAACGCGAAATGGTTTTTAAGCCACCAAAAATGATAATGCCAGATGCCGCAACCAGGCCAATGCCCATGACATGTTTGGGTACATCAAAGGCAACTTCAAATGCAGCGGCAATGGAGTTGGCTTGCACAGCGTTGAACACCAATCCAAACGCTAAGATAAGACACAGTGAAAAGATTACACCCATCCACTTACGCTTTAACCCCAGCTCCATATAATAAGCAGGACCGCCACGGAAGTTTCCCTCATCATCGCGTGTCTTATAAAGCTGAGCTAAACAACTTTCTGCAAAACTGGTGGCCATGCCTATTAAAGCAATAAGCCACATCCACATAATGGCACCAGGGCCGCCTAAGTATAAAGCAACACCGACACCAGCCATATTACCGGTACCTACTCGCGCAGCGAGGGAAGTACAAAATGCTTGGAAAGAAGAAATGCCACCTTCTGCGCCTTCACGGCTGTGCCACATTACTTTAACCATGTACGGAAACTGGGTGAACTGTATAAAGCCAAGTCGAATAGTAAAGAATACGCCTGCAGCAATAAGAAGGTAGATAAGCAAGTGGCCCCAAAGTAATCCACTTATAAAATTTAAGATGTCAGCCATGTATTTAGCCTTTTCCTACGAACGAGTAAATAATGGGGCGGTAATCTATCACAAAGGAACAGGAAAGCGGAAATGAGCTGCAGTTATCCACAGAAAATGTGGATAAGTTGTGAGGATGCGGTGGGCTAAAAAGCATTTCAAATTTAATTAAATAAATCGTGAAAAAACGCTTGCACTGAAATCGATTCTCCCTATAATGCGCATCCACCGACACGG